>NZ_CP070502.1:3675000-3978257 GCF_018309085.1 Sporosarcina sp. Marseille-Q4063
TAAGAAAGATGCCCCGATAATCACGTCAGGACTAACGATCAGGATGTTATTCATAGAAAGAATCGCGTTTCTCAAAGCCTTTTTCCGAATGAACGTAATCGTGACGGCACCTAGAACGCCTATGGTTGTAGAAACGAGTGCCGATAACAATGCGACGACAATTGTGTTAATCAAAATCATGATAAGGCGGGGGTCCTCGAAAACTGCAGCGTAATGTTCAAATGTAAAAGATTCAAAGCCAGACATCGTTCCACCAGAGTTAAAAGAATAATATAGTAGGTAAAAGATTGGCGTATACAAAATAATGAACACAAACGCTAAATATATTTTAGGTAATTTACTTAATTTTCCCACTGCCGGCCGCCCCCTTTTCAGAACCACTTGTGAATAGCATGATTATGAACATGAATAGAATAAGGAACACAGCAATCGTCGATCCCATCCCCCAATTTTGAGCGACAAGGAATTGCTGTTCGATAGCCGTACCTAATGTGATTACTTTATTCCCGGCGATGAGTCGCGTAATCATGAACAACGAAAGGGCAGGGATGAAAACAACTTGAATCCCTGATTTAACCCCGTTCATCGTTAACGGTAAGATAACGCGTGAAAATGTCGTCCATGCGTTTGCACCAAGATCTTGCGCTGCATCAATCAATGCAGGGTTTAGCTTATCAAGCGAATTAAAAATCGGTAAAATCATGAACGGGATGAATATATATACTGCTACGAAAACGAAGCTGAAATCAGTAAACAGAAGCTGATGTTGTCCGATTCCGACCATTTCAAGAAATGCGTTGATCGGTCCATATAGACCGAAAAGTCCGATGAAAGCATATGTTTTCAAGAGTAAATTGATCCAAGAAGGAATAATAATTAACAACAGCCAAAGTTGCTTATGCTTCGTTTTTGTTAAAAAGTACGCTGTCGGATATGCAAATAGTAATGAGAAAAATGTGATGAGAAATGCATACCAAAATGAGTTTACAATTAGTTTGAAGTAAATTGATGTGAAAAAGTTTTGATAGTTTACTATTGTGAAATCACCGGATAAATCGAAAAAAGAATAGTAAACGATAAGTGCAATCGGCGCAACAACGAATAGAATAATCCAAGCCGCATAAGGAACAAACGACAAAAAACGGGTAGGCTTAGCGTTCATTGTCTGACCCTCCATAAGATTCGAGTCTTGCGTCAAACTCCTCTTCTGTTTCATTCAAACGCATGACGTGAATGTTTTCTGGTACGAAATCTAGCCCGACAGAACTTCCGACTTCAGCTTTTTTAGTTGAGTGAACAAGCCATTCGTTGCCATCTTTATCGTATGTGGATAATTCATAATGGACGCCCCGGAATAATTGCGTGTCTACAGTGACAGTTAATTTACCTTTTTCAACAGTCGTTAACACAAGGTCTTCCGGTCGAATAACGATATCGACATTTTCGTTCGGATTAAGTCCAGCATCAACACATTCGAATTTTTTGCCGGTAAATTCAACTGTGAAATCCTCAATCATGATCCCGGGAACTATGTTAGATTCTCCAATGAAATCGGCAACGAAACGATTTATCGGTTCGTCATATATATCAAGTGGCGTGCCAGACTGTTGAATTTCTCCGTTATTTATTACGAAAATTTCATCTGACATCGCGAGTGCTTCTTCCTGATCATGGGTAACGAAAATAAATGTTTTACCCAATCGTGTTTGTAAATCACGAAGCTCATATTGCATTTCGGATCTTAGTTTCAAATCAAGTGCTGATAATGGTTCATCCAATAATATGACTTCAGGGTCGTTGACAATTGCACGTGCAATCGCAACTCGTTGTCGTTGCCCGCCCGACATCTCGGAAATTTCTCGATTTTCATAACCGTCTAAGTTTACAAAAGTGAGTGCTTCTTTGACTCGTTTTTTCATATCTTCTGTTTTCACTTTTTTTATTCTAAGACCAAATGCGATGTTTTCGAATACATTAAGATGTGGAAATAGCGCATAATCCTGAAAAACCGTGTTAACTTTACGTTCATTTGCAGGCACATCATTGATTTTTTTTCCGTTAAATAAAATAGTTCCCTCAGTCGGTTCTATGAATCCCGCAATAAGGCGTAGAATGGTTGTTTTTCCGCAACCAGATGGACCAAGAAGCGTATAAAATTTACCGCGTTCTAGTTCAAATGAAACATTATTTAAAACTGTAGTATCTTCATCATATTTTTTTGTTACATTATCAAAGCGAATAATTGACTCGATTGACATACGATCCCCCCTTATTTTTCTAAATACGTTTTTTATAGAATGCAATCAAACATTTTTAAATTATACGAAAAACAGCGTAGATTGCAAGAACTTTTTTGGTGAAATAAAATTAAATTCAATTGTTATTGTCCCATACGTTCATTCGATAGTACACAATTTCGACACAAGTTATTAAAAGTAGGTTTGGCATGGATTCCTATAGAATGTTTCGCAATTGAATTTTTGACATTCCATGGTACAATATAGCGGAAAAGGGGGCGAATCGATGGGAAAGAAAAAGGTTTTTTATTTAGACCCTGATGATAGAAAATGGACGATGGAAGACCTCGGTTTAAGTTGGGATGACTTAGAAGCTACCGATGAAAAAATGGAATCAATTGAAGGTGTATTCTTTGCCAATAACGGTAAAATTATTAGCCGTATGGAATTACCGAATCACTGCCCCGATTGTCTAGAAACATTGGCATATAATGATGAATTCGATTCGATTTATTGCGAGGCATGCGACGAATGGCGTGACAGTCCATGCACCGACCCAGCGTGTGAATATTGCGCAATTAGGCCTGAAAAACCCTCCGACTGTAATTAATGAAATATTCTTAGGTAACTCCTTCCAATGAGACAATGAATTAACATTATTCATTCAACAAACAGTGGGGGATTTAAAACTTGAGGAGGATTTTGTTGAGATTACGTGAATTGATGCCAGATCTAGTTGGTGCAACAGCCTGGCTTAACGGCGATACTTCAAAAGAAAAGCTCGTTGGCAACAAACCGACGCTTATTCACTTTTGGTCAATAAGTTGTTATATGTGTAAAGATGCGATGCCTGAGGTAAATCAATTCCGCGACAAATATCAGGATGACTTGAACGTTGTTGCAGTTCATATCCCGCGTTCTGAAGCAGATTTAGATTTGGATCTTATTAAATCGAGTGCGGAAGCACATGATATAAAACAACCGATTTTTGTCGATAACGCACTGAAGTTGAGAAGTGCTTTTGGTAACAAGCAAGTACCCGCTTATTATGTTTTTGATAAAGATGGGCAACTGCGCCATTTTCAAGCGGGCGGCAGTGGTATGAAGATGCTTGAAAAACGTGTTATCCGCGTGCTTGATGAAATGAAAAAGAATTAACAATCACTTTACTTTTACAGACATTATTACTCGTCAACTTAATTATTCACGTTGACGAGTATTTTTGTTCTTTGAGCTGAGCGCAACTGTATGCTACACTATTCAGAACAGTGACCTCGTTAGGAGAGATGGTTTACATGAAAAAAGAATTTGTTGTAATTGGACTCGGGCGTTTTGGGGGAAGCATCGTAAAAGAATTGATTGTACTGGGAGCCAACGTTATGGCTATCGATATTTCCGGTGCTCGAGTGGATGAATATGCGTTAATTGCAACACAAGCAGTTACCGCCGATACAACTGATGAATCTGTCCTAAAATCACTAGGGATTCGAAATTTTGAACATGTGATTGTTGCGATTGGAGAAAATATACAAGCGAGTATTTTAACAACACTTATGTTAAAAGAAATAGGCGTTCCAAAAATAACCGTTAAAGCGCAAAATGATTACCATGCGAAGGTTCTTCGGAAAATTGGTGCTGATAAAGTGGTGCATCCAGAGCGTGATATGGGGATCCGGATTGCAAATAATATGGTCTCGAATAATATTCTGGATTATCTTGAGTTGTCGGAAGAGCATTCTATTGCGGAGATAATGGCGAACGAGAGGTTAGTAGGGAAGACGTTAGTCGAGCTCGATATCCGAGCGAAATATGGTATCAACATCGTTGCGATAAAACGAGGCAATGACATTGTTGTTTCGCCGCAAGCGATTGAGGAAATTCAAATAGACGATATTTTAATTGTGATTGGATCCGATCATGATATTCATTTATTTGAGAAGAAGCTTTTTCATTAATAAAAGGCTTTTAATAAAATTGAGCGAGTACTTGATGAAGTCATTATTCAAGTGCTCGTTTTTTATTTGGTTCGTTGATTTACGTTCCGGGCGGACGCTTTCCTGCGGGCGAGCGCCGAGCCTCCTCTTCGCAAGCTCCTGTGGGGTCTCGGCTGTCTCGCTGATTCCGCTGGAGTCGCCGCCCTGCACTACAATCAACTAATTTCATTATTAGAATTAAGTTAATTAGTGCCATCTTTCCAACCATAAGATTGCTCAGAACTAAAGCATTTAAAGAAAAGTCTTAGAATATATATTTTTGATATTACAAGCGTTAATAAAAGAACCGTCAACATTCTACTAAGAAAAATCGGCGAAGGCATCCGCAAGGTGAGGAAAGATACAGTTCAATCTTTCCCTAGCGCCGAAGCGTGTTCATAGGAAATTCTCAGTACAGTCTAAAACATGTATAGAAAAAACAAAAAAAGTACAGAAAGGGAATTGTTGAATTCCTTCTGTACTTTTATTTTTGGGTTAAACCCATTTTTTTTGTTAAACTTCTAAAATAACCGGAAGGACCATTGGTTTTCTTTCTGTTTTTTCATATAAATAGGGTCCGATTACGTCGATGATTTCAGTTTTTAATGAAGCTATAGTTGTTGGTGAACTTGATAGTTTTCTTTGCAGCTGTCTAGAAAGCATCCGTTGTGCATCATGAATCATCACGCCTGACTCACGCATATAAACAAAGCCTCTCGAGATGATATCCGGACCAGAAACAATACGGTTTTTCTTTTTATCAATCGTTGCGACTACGATAACTAGTCCATCTTCAGACAACATTTTGCGGTCGCGTAAGACAACGTTACCAATGTCGCCAATTCCGCTACCATCGATATAAACATCCCCGGAAGGAATTCGTCCAGCGCGTCTAGCCGAATCTGCGGTTAGAGCGAGTACATCTCCGTTTCCTAAAATAAATGTATTCTCTTGTGGAATATCGCAATCTACTGCTAATTCTGTATGCATTTTCATCATTCGGTATTCACCATGAATCGGCATAAAGTACTTTGGTTTCATTAGACGAAGCATTAGCTTTTGTTCTTCCTGTGAACCGTGTCCGGAAGTATGGATATTATTAAGAGATCCATGTAATACTTCAGCGCCAGCGCGGAATAACGAGTTAATTGTTTTGTTGATGCTTAGCGTGTTTCCTGGAATTGGAGAAGATGAAAAAATAACAGTATCGCCAGGATGTATTTGTACTTGACGATGCGTGCCGTTTGCAATTCGCGATAATGCAGCCATTGGTTCTCCTTGACTACCAGTACACAGAATCATAACTTCGCTAGCTTGCAGTCTATTTAATGAATGTGTGTCGACAAATAATTCTTTCGGGGCGTCGATATAACCAAGTTCGCGCCCAATGCGAATTGCATTGTCCATACTACGTCCAAATACTGCTATCTTACGTCCAAACTCTTGAGCCGCCACAATTACTTGTTGCAATCTGTGAATATTGGATGCAAATGTAGCAAAAATGATACGTCCATCAACTTTACGGAAGATTTCATTTAAACTGTCACCGACCTTGCGTTCAGACATTGTGAAATTTGGAATTTCAGCATTTGTACTGTCGGATAATAGACATAGAACGCCTTCGCCTCCGATTTTCGCCATTTTAGTTAAATTTGCCGGTTCACCAACCGGAGTGAAGTCAAATTTGAAATCGCCGGTATGAACGATATTACCGGAAGGTGTTTTTACGACAACACCGAATGCATCTGGAATACTATGCGTTGTACGGTAAAAACTTACTGATGTTTTACGGAATTTAATGACGTCATCTTCATCAATAGGAATCATTGTTGTTGATCTTAATAATCCATGTTCTTCGAGTTTGTTTCGAAGTAAACCGAGCGCTAGTTTTCCGCCGTAGACAGGAACATTTACTTTTCGAAGTAAATACGGAATCCCGCCGATGTGGTCTTCGTGCCCGTGTGTAATGAAAAGCCCTTTAATCTTGTCGACATTACGTTCAAGATAGGAGTAATCTGGAATAACATAATCGATTCCCAGTAACTCATCTTCTGGAAACTTAATACCTGCATCAATTAAGATGATTTCGTCTTGAAACTGCACACCATATGTGTTTTTGCCGATTTCGCCTAGTCCGCCTAGAGCGAAAACGCCTGTTTCATTATTTTTAATAGACTTCATTTTTATACCTGCTCGAGTTCGAAATGCGGTGAAGCCTTTTCAAATTCAAGGTGCTCTCCTTCAAGTAGTTGAATATATTCGATATTGAAGTTGCGACCTTTAAGAATTTCGCGCACAGTTTTTTCTGAATCAGCTTCAATGTACATGCTTTTTGTATTTTCGCGGACAGGTACTTCTAGCACGTTTTCTTGGTAATAAATTTTGTAAATCATAAATTTTGCTCTCCTTTTAACGTTCAATTAAAATCATTCTCTATATAGTATCATGAGATTTAGGTAAAATAAAGAAAAGCCGACCAAATTATAGGCCGGCTATAAAAGTTATGCTATTGTTTTTTTGCCGAGTATGCCATTAAGCCGTCTCAACATTTTTCGTTTTAGGCGTTTGTACATGGCAGATCACTCCTCGTCTTTATTGTAATCCATTCTGAACTTTCTGTCAAGTGTTCTTAGTGGTTAATAAGACGATGCTTTTAGTAGTTGTCGATTCGAACCAATAAAAAATCATGCACGTTCAAAGGGAGTCGCGCCTGGAATTTCTTTGTATGGTTCATTCTTATCTATGTGATCATAGAACATAATCCCATTTAAATGATCCAGTTCGTGTTGAAAGGCAATCGCTGCAAGTCCACGCAGCCGTTTCTTAAATTCATTTCCGTCCTGGTCGAAAGCTTTAATCGTAATTCTTGAATAACGAGGAACAAACCCTTCAACGTTTCTATCGACTGATAAGCATCCTTCACCTGATGTGAGATAGGTTCTTTCAACGGAATGGCTTATGATTTTTGGATTGATTGCTACAAAGCTTATGGGTTCGCCTTTCATTTCTATAATATGGAGCGCAAAAACTCTTTTCGAAACATTGACTTGTGGTGCAGCAAGACCTACGCCAGCACGCAAATTATATTTTTCAGCAATTACTGGGTCATGACTATTTTTTAAGTATGTGAGTAAATCATCGCATAGATCAATCTCTTCATTAGTTAATGGAAAAGTCATTTCTTCGGCTGTTTTTCGTAATGCCGGGTGGCCTTCTCTAACTATGTCTTTCATTACTATCATCGCAAAATTCTCCTTTTAGCCTTTATTATATACATTAGTATAATCGAATGGGATTGAGCTTAAAAGGAATTTAGCATTTGGTTGAATTTATTATCGTTAACAGATATAATTCAAAGGAAATCGGAGGGGTATTATCGTGAGGAAATATATAGTTAGCATTATTTTAATCGGTACATTATTTCTATCAGCATGTAATTTCGGTTCATCTACTGAGAAAGATCTTGCGGATGTATTATCGAAGTTGAATAGTGCTGAAGAGAAGTACCGCGAAGCACAAGGTGAACTTTCCAGCCTTGAGAAGTCTGAGCAAACGCTTTTCAATGAAATCATTCAATTAACACAAGAAGAAAAAGAGGAACTTAAAACAAAAGTATCCGAAGTGGAAGAATCACTGGAACAACGTCTAAGCTTTCTAGAAGACGAAGAAAGTTCTATTGGAAAAGCGAAAGAATCAGTAGCGACATTCGATGAAATTATAGAAAAAGCGGATGAAGAAAAAATAAAAGCTGAAATAACGGAACTAAGAGATTCTGTTAACAATCGTTATGATCTGCATTCAGACTTTGTTGAAAACTATAAAACGTTAGCAGATTTGCAAAAGGAACTCTATGGAATGCTTGTTGATGAAGAAACTGAGGTTTCGAAATTGCAAGAAAAGGTTACAGAAGTAAATAAACAAAACGAAACTGTAAAAGGAATTATTAATTCATTCAACGAAGCTACCGGTACAGTCAATAAGTTGAAAGAAGACTTATTCAATAAATTAGCTGAAAAATAATTATTCGAAAAGACTAGATGTGTAAAAAGCACTCTAGTCTTTTTTGGATAAACTCTGTCAATCAATGATTCTATTATAATACAGATTAGATATTGTACTAATACAGTGGCTTGTTTTCAGTGAATTCGGACACCTTTCAAGTGGGAAAAATCCATAGTTTACAATGTTTGACCACGTCGGTTCAATTACGTATACTAACAAGTGTAGAGTTTGTATCAATCAATACAACCACGATTCATAATACAGTTGATAAAGGAGAGTTGTCGAAAATGGCTGCAAAAACAACAAACAAGCAGTTCGATCCAGTGAAAACACTTCACGAGATTGAAGATAAGTTTGAAATGGTTCAAATTTTGAATGAAGAAGGCGAAATCGTCAATAAAGATATGGATCCTAAGATGAGCGACGAGGATCTAGTTGAATTAATGACGCGCATGGTCTATACAAGAATTTTAGATCAACGCTCAATTTCACTTAACCGCCAAGGGAGACTTGGTTTCTACGCACCGACTGCGGGACAAGAAGCGTCTCAAATAGCTTCTCACTTCGCATTAGAAAAAGAGGATTTCATATTACCGGGTTACCGTGATGTGCCTCAGATGATTTGGCATGGTCTACCATTGTCAATGGCATTTTTATGGTCGAGAGGTCATTATAAAGGCGGAGAAATTCCTGAGGGAGTAAATGTATTCCCACCACAAATCATTATTGGCGCACAGTATATTCAAGCGGCGGGTGTTGCACTTGGGTTCCAAAAACGAGGAACAAAAGCAGTTGCCATGACTTATACAGGTGACGGCGGTACATCGCAAGGTGACTTCTATGAAGGTATTAACTTTGCTGGTGCTTATCGTTCTCCTGCAATATTTGTTATTCAAAACAACCAATATGCAATTTCTACACCACGTGATGTGCAAACAGCGGGTAAAACACTTGCTCAAAAAGGAATTTCAGCAGGTATTCCAAGCATTCTTGTTGATGGTATGGACCCACTTGCGGTTTATGCTGCAACTAGAGATGCACGCGAACGCGCAGTTAACGGCGAAGGTCCATCACTAATTGAAACGTTTTGCTACCGTTACGGACCACATACGATGGCCGGAGATGATCCAACACGTTACCGTACTTCTGAAACGGATAGCGAATGGGAAAAACGAGACCCATTACTTCGATTCCGTAAATACTTAGAAGCAAAAGGTATTTGGAATGAAGAGCAGGAAGAAAAAGTAATTGAAAGAGCAACAGAAGATATTAGAGAAGCAATAAAAGAAGCAGATGCAGCTCCTAAACAAAAAGTGAGCGATTTTATTAATATTATGTATAAAGGCGAGCTTCCATATAACTTAAAAGAACAGCTTGATGTTTATACTGAAAAGGAGTCGAAGTAACCGATGGCACAAATGACGATGATTCAAGCAATTAACGATGCTATGAAAACAGAGCTGAAAAATGATGAAAACGTCCTCGTCTTCGGTGAAGACGTTGGAAATAACGGCGGAGTATTCCGTGCAACAGAAGGATTACAAAAAGAATTTGGTGAAGAGCGCGTGTTTGATACGCCACTCGGAGAATCCGGAATTGGCGGACTTGCAATCGGTCTTTCACTGACAGGGTTCCGTCCAGTAATGGAAATCCAATTCTTCGGTTTCGTTTATGAAGTAATGGATTCTATCAGTGGTCAACTCGCTCGTATGCAATTCCGTAGCGGCGGGAAATACAACGGACCTGTTACAATTCGATCGCCATTCGGCGGAGGCGTTGCAACACCTGAGATGCATGCAGATAGTTTAGAAGGTCTTATGGCGGCACAGCCGGGCTTGACTGTAGTTATCCCATCTACTCCATATGATGCGAAAGGGCTTCTCATTTCTGCAATTCGTGATGAAAATCCTGTCGTGTACTTGGAGCATATGAAATTATATCGTTCATTCAGACAAGAAGTTCCTGAAGAAGAGTACACAATTCCACTCGGCAAAGCGGATGTGAAACGTGAAGGAACAGATCTTTCAATTTTCGCATACGGAGCAATGGTTCACGAAAGCTTGAAAGCAGCAGAAGAGTTGGAAAAAGAAGGACATTCAGTTGAAGTAGTGGATCTAAGAACTGTTCAACCACTCGATATTGAAGCGATAATTGCCTCTGTTGAAAAAACAAATCGTGCAATCGTAGTACAAGAAGCACAAAAACAAGCTGGAATCGCAGCAAACGTTGTGGCAGAAATTACAGAACGTGCAATTCTAAGTCTTGAAGCGCCGGTTCTGCGTGTAACTGCACCAGATACGATTTACCCATATGCACAGGGTGAAAACGCTTGGTTGCCAAATGCTAAAGATATTATGGAAGCAGCTAATAAAGTTTTAACGTTCTAAGTTGAACTTAGTAGTTATTGATAAAAAGGAAGGGTGAACTAAGTGGCATATGTATTCCGTTTACCAGATATCGGAGAAGGAATTCACGAAGGTGAAATTTTAAAGTGGTTTGTAGCTGAGGGCGACAAAGTCGAAGAGGATGACGTTCTTTTTGAAGTCCAAAACGACAAGGCTGTTGTAGAAATCCCATCTCCGGTTGCAGGTACTGTAGAAAAGTTATTAGTTTCTGAAGGAACAGTGGCAGTTGTAGGAGATGCATTAATTCAAATTGATGCACCAGGATACGAACATCTTCATGAGGAAAAGGTTGAAGACGATGCTCAGGTAGAGACCGAAGCACAGGTTCAAGCTACAGCAGAAAAAGGCCAGCCGATTGAAAAAGAAGAGGCGCCGAAAGAAGAAGCATCAACAGAAGTTAAGACAGAAACAACAGTTCAAGAAACAGATGTTGATTTGGATAGAAGAATTATTGCAATGCCTTCAGTCCGTAAGTTTGCACGTGAGAATGATGTTGACATTCGCCAAGTTGCGGGATCAGGAAAAAATGGTCGCATTTTGAAAGACGACGTTCAAGCATTTGTAAACGGTGAACAAACATCGACTTCTGCACCTGCTGCGGAAGATAAAGCCGGGAAAACGGCAGCACCAGCGGAGGACAAGCAAGTTTCACTTGAAGGGGACTTCCCTGAAACACGTGAAAAAATGTCCAGCATGAGAAAAATTATTGCAAAAGCAATGGTTAACTCGAAACATACGGCTCCACATGTTACATTATTAGACGAGGTAGATGTTTCTGCACTTGTTGCACACCGCAAAAAGTTCAAAGACATCGCCCTTGAAAAAGATATTCGTCTAACTTATTTGCCATATGTTGTTAAGGCGCTAGTGAGCACGTTAAGAGAATTCCCTGAGTTCAATACATCGTATGATGAGGAGACTGAGGAAATTATTCAGAAGCATTATTATAATATCGGAATCGCGGCAGATACAGAACGCGGACTAGTTGTGCCGGTTATTAAGCACGCAGACCGAAAATCAGTATTCGCAATTTCCGACGAAATTAATAAGCTAGCTGTAAAAGCACGTGATGGCAAATTGTCTATGGCTGAAATGAGTGGCGCTTCATGCTCTATTTCGAATATCGGTTCGGCAGGCGGCCAGTGGTTTACACCAATCATTAACCATCCTGAAGTTGCGATTCTTGGTATTGGTCGCATCGCTGAAAAACCGGTCGTAAAAGACGGAGAAATTGTAGCAGTACCTATGCTTGCACTATCTCTTGTTTTCGACCACAGAATGATGGACGGTGCTACTGCGCAACAAGCATTGAACCACCTAAAGAGATTACTTGCAGACCCAGAACTTTTATTAATGGAGGGGTAAGAAATGGTAGTAGGAGATTTCCCGATTGAAGTAGAAACACTCGTTGTTGGTTCAGGACCAGGAGGATATGTTGCAGCAATTCGTGCATCACAACTTGGTCAAAAAGTAACAATTGTTGAGAGAGAAAACCTAGGTGGCGTATGCTTGAACGTTGGGTGTATCCCATCAAAAGCACTAATTTCTGTTGGACATCGTTATGTACAGGCGAAAAATTCTGAGCAAATGGGAATTTCTGCAGAAGTTAATCTTGATTTTTCAAAAGTTCAAGAGTTTAAAGACGGCGTTGTTACTCGCTTAACAGGCGGCGTTAATGGACTTATGAAAGGCAATAAAATTGACGTAGTTCAAGGAGAAGCTTACTTCGTTGATGAGAACACAGTTCGTATCATCAGCGGCGAGTCAGCTCAAACATACAAATTTAAAAATGCGATTGTCGCAACGGGCTCACGTCCAGTTGAAATCCCATCATTTAAGTTCTCAGAACGCGTACTTAGCTCGACAGGCGCGCTAAGTCTTAAAGAATTGCCTAAAAAATTAGTTGTTATCGGTGGAGGATACATCGGAACTGAACTTGGTTCTGCTTATGCGAACCTTGGATCTGAAGTAACGATTATTGAAGGCGCTAATGACATTTTGGCGGGCTTTGAAAAACAAATGACGCAAATGGTTAAAAAAGGTTTGAAGAAAAAAGGCGTTGAAATTGTAACAAAAGCATCAGCTAAAGGTGTAGAGGAAACTGATTCTGGTGTAACAGTTACATACGAAGCAGGCGGCGAGGAAAAAACTGTCGAAGCTGACTATGTGCTTGTTACTGTAGGTCGTCGTCCGAATACAGACGAAATGGGCCTTGAAACAACTGGTATCAACATCAGCGAACGTGGTCTTATTGAGGTTGACAAACAGTGCCGCACGAACGTTCCATCAATCTATGCGATTGGTGACGTCGTACCTGGACTTCAACTTGCGCATAAAGCATCTTATGAAGCGAAAATTGCTGCTGAAGCAATCTCAGGAATGAAATCTGAAGTTGATTACCTAGCAATTCCAGCTGTTTGCTTTACGGATCCTGAACTTGCGACTGTTGGTTTAAACGAACAGCAGGCAAAAGATGAAGGATATGAAGTATCAAGCGGAAAATTCCCATATGCAGCGAACGGACGTGCAATCGCACTAGACGCTACAGACGGGTTTGTAAAACTTGTTGCGCGTAAAGAAGACGGGTTGCTACTCGGTGCACAAATCGTTGGAGAAAATGCGTCAGATATGATTTCTGAACTTGCGCTAGCAATCGAAGCAGGAATGACTGTGGAAGATATCGCAATGACGATTCATGCACACCCAACATTAGCTGAAATTACGATGGAAGCTGCTGAAGTGTTATTGGGTAAACCAATTCATATGATGTAATTTTACAAAACTTCGTCCACAAGGTGAAAAACTCGCCTTGTGGATTTTTTTATTCTAACGGTTGCGATGTTGATATTGGTCGGATAGTAAAAAACTAAGAAATTATTAATTTCTTTTGCGGTTTAATTTGGTGGAGTGATACACTATACGGAGTGAAAGGAGATGCATATGAAAAAACAACTAGTATACATAATTGCTACACTCGTACTCTTGCTTTCTGCTTGTGCTGAGGATGGTGAAAAAGAGACGACTTTTAAAGAAAAAGAAGACCCGGCTACAACTGAAAATGAAACTGACGATGAAAACGCCGTTAATGACGAGGAATCTGAAGAAGTTGAGACGGAAGATGAATCAGAAGAAACTGCGGAAGAAGTAGCGGAAAAACTTTATGAATTGGGTGCAGCCTGGTATTTCAAGCCTATCGGAGAAGCAAACCCGAAAGCAGTCCTTTTGACGATTGATGATGCGCCAGATAAACGATCACTGGATATGGCAAAAACATTAAAAGAATTAAATGCGCCGGCAATCTTTTTCGTCAATGGACATTTCATCGAAACTGATGAAGAAAAGGCTGTTTTAAAAGAAATCCATGATATGGGCTTCGCAATTGGAAATCATACGAATACACATGCGAATCTACGGCAAATTTCGGAGGCTGAACAAGAGGAAGAAATCATCACCGTAAGTGATACGGTCGAGGAAGTAATTGGAGAACGGCCGAAATTTTTCCGCGCACCATTTGGACAGAATTCTGATTTCAGCAGAGAACTCGTTAAAAATGATGGCATGCTTCTGATGAATTGGTCATACGGTTATGATTGGGAGAAACAGTATATGGAGGCCGGACCGTTAGCTGATATTATGGTGAATAATGAATTTTTGCGCGATGGCGCGAATTTATTGATGCATGATCGGGAATGGACTGCAGATGCTTTAAAAGATATTGTTGAAGGTCTGCGTGCAAAAGGTTACGATTTAATCGATCCAGCAACAATTCAAGGTGTCGAACAGTAAAAAATAACGGTTTAAAAAAGCGATCAACGCTTTTTAAGCCGTATTTTTGTAGAAATTATCAAAGTAGAACTAATAGGGGGAATTAGGAATGCAGTGGAAGACGAGAGTGACGGAATTACTTGACATTAAATACCCAATTATTCAGGGCGGGCTCGCTTATTTGGCGTATGCCGATTTATGCGCGGCTGTATCAAATGCAGGGGGACTTGGACAGATTACAGCTATGAGCTTGGATTCGCCCGAGGCGCTGCGCGATGAGATCAGAAAAGCGAAGACGATGACGGATAAGTCATTTGGTGTCAATTTTGCGATTGGACAACATGGTCGTCCTTATTCGCATATGATCGACGTGGCATTAGAGGAAGGCGTGAAAGTTATGTCGGTCACTGGAGGAAATCCAACACCATTTTTTGAGCAATTAAAAGGGACAGATGTGAAAAAGTTAGTTCTTGTCGCAGCAAAACGTCAGGCGATGAAGGCGGAAGAGTTGGGCGCCGATGCTGTTATGGTTGTCGGCCATGAAGGCGGCGGACATCTTGGACGAGATGATGTTGGAACGATGGTACTGACACCTCAAGTTGTCGACGCTGTTTCGATTCCAGTCATTGCATCTGGCGGAATCGGTGATGGTCGTGGTTGGATGGCAGCGCACGCACTCGGCGCTGAGGGTATTGAGATGGGAACACGGTTTATCGCGACGAGAGAATGTGTCCACGCATCACAGCCGTACTTGGATGCTCTGTTAAATAGTAGTGAAACAGGTACGACAGTCATAAAACGAACGCTAGGGACTCCTGCGCGAGCATTAACAGGACCTTGGACAGAGAAAATTATTGATTTGGAAGCAAAGAATGCGAATTATGAAATGCTAAAAGATTATATTAGCGGTAAAGCAAATCAAAAATTCATTCATGACGGTGATGTAGAAAGCGGCTATGGTTGGGCTGGTCAAGTATCGGGTTTAATTACAGATGTGCCAACTGTGGAAGAGTTATTTGAACGAATGGTTAAGGAAGCTGAAGAAATTAGAAACGGTTGGAACTTTAATAATTGAAAGGTGGAATTATGAATGGAATACAGCTATCCGCTGAGAACCGATTGGGCGACGGATGAAATTATCTTTGTTGTTGCTTTTTATGAAGTTATTGAGAAAGCATACGAAACGGGGACTGAACGAGAAAATATCATGAATGCCTATCGTGAATTTAAAAAAGTCGTTCCTTCAAAGGCAGAAGAAAAGACTTTGTTAAGAGAATTTGAAGAGGCAAGCGGTTACAGTAGTTATCATATTGTCAAAAGCGCGGAAAACGCCGCAAGCGGTGAAATGATAAAAGGAACGTTGAAATAATCAACGTTCCTTTTTCATACTTTCCCGATAATAACATCGTATACAGGTAGCAATTGTTCGACTGTTTCTTCCGCAAATGTGATGAATTCATCATTTGTCATATCTATGGCTGCTTCACGCGATAGATGTCTACCTACAAGAAATTCTGCTTTTTTAACAGTTTGTAGCCTGGTTAGAAGTTTTATCAGTCCCTCTTTTCCAGTTTCAGCAATATGTATGGCATCTGGTTTCATATGATCACCCGAAACGATGTACGAATCTGGCAGTGATGTAAGAACATTAATATTGTTTTCAAGCCGTTCAGCGATTCCTTTTTTATCTGGATTTTCATAAATGACTGCAATAATAATGAACAGATGAGTCTTCCATAAGCCGATTTGAAAATGGGGGAGCGCTTTATATCCTCGCTTGGAGGGTGCGACTGCCACCCAACTATCGGTCGGCGGATTGACAGTTCTTCGCAGATGTTTTGCAACATGAGGGAAAAACTCATCGCTGCCATGCGCTGATAACCGATCCGCGAAATGCCTGCCTAATTTCTCGAATTTGGGTTGGACAAGTGTTTGCAAGGCGTTCATTCGTTTTTCTAATCCGTCGATCGAAAACAAGTCAAAATCATTTGATTCCCAAAAAAAGTTTCTCAAGCTTATTCCTCCTTTGCATAAAGCACGTTTATCGTAACAGAAATTGGGGAATAATGAAGGTAACGAGGCTCATGACTAGAATTATTCCTCTTGTCTGCATATTGTAGTTATAATAGACGGAATAAATAAACTCATTAAAGAAAAGGGGTGCCCACGATGAAACAGGTCGTGCATGTTATTCGAAAAGCGGACGTTGAAAAAGAATATGTGAAAGTACTTAACCTGGAGCTGGACTATGAATTGGCGACATTATATGATGCCATACAAACAGATGATGAAAAACAAGTTATGAAAAGTACCAACAGATTGCATCAGATTCATCGAGAGCTGGAAACGTTAAATGGATTCGCACAATGATAATTCACTATCGACTTAGGCATCCGAAGGCATCGTTCCTAAAGGGAATTGTGTTATCGGATGCCTATCTTTGTTATACTAGAAGAAATACTGTTAATCATTGGAAGGGTTGAAGTTTATTGAATTGGGGATTTGTGGATCGCTACGCAAAATCATTGATAAAGGAAGCTGGTCATAAAATCCGGGTTTCTTTTTTTAATCAAATACATATTGATTCGAAAGCAGATGCGAATGATCTTGTCACGAATATTGACCAGGAAATTGAACAATTCTTTATAAAACGCATTCAAGCTGATTTTCCTACTCATAAAATAATAGGTGAGGAAGGTTTTGGCGATAAAGTCGAATCGATTGAAGGCGTTGTGTGGATTCTCGATCCGATTGATGGGACAATGAATTTTATCCACCAACAACGAAATTTTGCAATTTCGCTTGGTATTTATCTTGATGGTGTTGGCATGCTAGGGTATATCTATGATGTTGTTCGAGATGACTTTTATCATGCGAAAAAAGATGAAGGTGCGTATTACAACGACGAACGATTGCCTAAATTAGAAAAGGTTGCGGTAAATAATGCCGTTATCGGAGTAAATGCAAGATGGGTTGCACCGAACAGGTATATTGATCACGAAAAAATGATTGGACTTGTGCTAGAATGCAGAGGGACTCGGTCATATGGTTCTGCCGCCATTGAAATTGCTTACGTTGCTTCAGGTAGGCTTGATGCATATATTTCAATGAGATTGTCGCCGTGGGATATCGCGGGTGGAATGGTTATTGCAAATGAGGTCGGTGCAATTACAACAAATTTAAATGGCGAGCCGTCGCATGTTTTGGGACAAGACTCATTTATTGTAGCGCGTCCTCGTTTACATGAAGACATTTTAAAAAATTACATCCGATTAATAAAATAAAAAACTGTGAAAAAGGACCGAGTATCGGTTCTTCTTAACAGTTTTCATGGAAATTCTATCCCGCGTCAACGTGCCGTAAAGCCCATCAACGGCACATAAGAGCGGAGGAATAAAAACCATTCCTCCCTGCCCGATTGGTTCAACAAAGAAGAATGGAACTTTATTCTTCCTCATTCTTCCTACTTTATAACAAACCTTGTTCGCGCATTTTTTTCTTTGTTTTAAATCCGTAGCCCATTACTAATGTTAATGCGATGATGGCGGCAATGCCGCCGGGTATGCTTCTGAAACCGACCGCGATACCGATTGCGCACATTGATAAGATAGCAGCAATGGAATATAGAACGAAAATCCATTTAATGTCTTTCACCCGAAAACCCTCCATCAAATAAAAAAGTTTTTATATTATTGACTCTTATGCTATAATAACACAGTTACCCAGATGAAAAAAGATTAATGGAGTGAAATCATGACAATAGAACGTAATGACTTAAGAAACATAGCAATTATTGCCCACGTAGACCATGGTAAAACAACACTAGTTGACCAGTTATTAAAACAATCAGGAATTTTTAGAGCAAATGAACAAGTCGATGATCGTGCAATGGATTCTGATGACATTGAACGTGAACGCGGAATTACAATTCTAGCGAAAAATACGGCTATCGAATATAAAAACACGAAAATCAACATTCTTGATACGCCAGGTCACGCCGATTTCGGCGGAGAAGTGGAACGTATTTTGAAAATGGTTGACGGAGTAATCCTAGTTGTGGACTCGTACGAAGGATGTATGCCACAAACGCGATTCGTGCTTAAAAAAGCACTAGAGGAAAACTTGAAACCAATCGTCGTAGTAAATAAGATTGACCGGGAGTTTGCACGCCCTGAAGAAGTAGTTGACGAGGTTCTTGAACTGTTTATTGAGCTTGATGCAAATGATGAACAACTCGAGTTTCCAGTTATTTATGCTTCTGGCTTCAACGGCACAGCAAGTTTGTCTTCTGATCCAGCAGACCAAGAAGAAACGTTACAAGTTCTTTATGATGCAATTCTTGAGCATATTCCAGCGCCAATCGATAATCGTGAAGAGCCACTACAATTTCAAGTATCACTTCTAGATTACAGTGATTATGTTGGACGTATTGGAATAGGTAGAGTTTTCCGCGGGTCTATGAAAGTGGGCCAGCAAGTTTCAGTTATTAAACGTGACGGTTCAATCAAGAACTTCCGTGTAACGAAAATGTCTGGATTCCTCGGATTAAAGCGAGTTGATATTCAAGAAGCTTTCGCAGGAGATCTGATTGCGGTATCCGGAATCGAGGGTATCGACGTCAGTGATACAATATGTCCAGTAGAGCATCCTGAAGCACTTCCTGAACTTCATATAGATGAGCCAACTTTGCAAATGGCTTTTCTTGTAAATAATAGTCCTTTCGCCGGCCGTGAAGGTAAATGGGTTACTTCAAGAAAAATTGAAGAACGACTTAACCAACAACTTCAAACAGATGTGTCACTTCGAGTTGAATCTACAGGTGCCGACTCATGGGTCGTGTCAGGACGAGGGGAACTACATTTATCAATTTTGATTGAAAATATGCGCCGTGAAGGTTTTGAACTTCAAGTTTCTAAACCTGAAGTAATAGTGCGTGAAATCGATGGTGTAAAATGCGAACCAGTAGAACGTGTTCAAATTGAAGTTCCTGAAGAACATACGGGATCGGTCATCGAATCGATAAGTGCTCGTAAAGGTGAAATGCTTGATATGGTAAATAACGGTTCTGGAACCGTTCGTTTGTTATTCCATGTACCGGCGCGAGGGTTAATTGGTTATTCGACTGAATTCCTTACGATGACAAGAGGATACGGTATTATAAACCACACATTCGATAGTTATCAGCCAATGTCTTCTGGTAATGTTGGTAGACGAGCTGAAGGTGTTCTCGTATCGATGGAAAATGGAACAGCAACTCCTTATGGAATTCTTCATGTAGAAGAGCGGGGCGTAATTTTTGTTGAGCCTGGTACAGAAGTATATGAAGGTATGATTGTAGGAGAACATAACCGTGATACTGATTTAGCTATAAATTTAACAAGAATGAAGCAACAGTCGAATATTCGTACTGCCAATAAAGACCAGACTGTTTCGATTAAAAAGCCTAGAATCATGACGCTAGAAGAATCTCTTGAGTATCTTGATGATGACGAGTACTGTGAAGTTACACCATTATCTATTCGTCTACGGAAAAAGATTCTTAGTAAGAGCGAGCGCGATCGGATAACTAAGAAGGCTAAATTTAAGGATTGAATGTTGTAAATGAAAGGAATGTATTAAATGAATGCTCAGGATACTGAATTTGTATTTGGCCGCATGTCAGGCATTTCACGTTTCATTTATGAGGCTCTAGGGACAACCGCTAGTAATGGCGAAGTTGATTATACGGTGGCAGGTTATGTACTGTTTGCCGTCGTATTCCTTATGTCGGCGCTCGTATATAAATTAGGTTTTGCGAAAGACTTGAAACTATTGCAAAGCTTTATTATCTATCTCTTTTTATTCTTAGGTTGTCTTGTATTAACTTTTCTAGCATTTTTCTTGCCTATCGTGGAAGGGTTAATTGTGGCGGCACTCATATTAATCATTTATCGTGTCCGTCGAATGAATGAATATAAAGAAGACAAAAACGACTCCCTCGCATAATCCGGGGAGTCATTTTTTTGTATTATTCATCCAGCTTCAGTGCCTAGCCCCTCGGGTCACAAGCCTTTTGCTAGGGAAGGATTGGAGTTCATCCTTCTCGCAAACCGTCTTGTGCCTGTCGGGGCTGATCGAGGCACTTCCGCTTTTGTTTATCAAAATTCCTTTTCTATCGTATGTGAACTACGTCTGAAAATAAAGTTTCCAGTGGCAACTCGTGCCAAGGTCTTTTCACCAATTCGATCCGTGCAAATTGAGCACATATATGTGTGGATAGGACGGTTTCTCAACTTTTTTGCGAGTGGTGCTTCATCTGGAAGTTTTCCGATTTGGTCGCACATAACACATTTGACACGCATAAAAATTCCTCCTATTCGATGTTGATAGCAACCACACTCTGAATCGGGTTATCGATATTTGAGCCATCCTTTAATAAAACATGAACGGGACCGTTATCATGGAGTGGTTTTCCATCAATACTGTATTGTAATAGTATATCATCAAGCTTCGTCAGTGGAAATGAATAGGATTCTCCGCCGTCGGTGATGAAGGAAATCTTTTTCGCATCTTCATTTGGCACTGAGTTTTTCATAAAATGATGTAAATAGATACCGTAAGTACCGGTAATATCTTTTGACTCCTCAAATTCTTTTTCGACTTCCAATGTCGGAGGGAATGTGGCACCCTCCATAATTTCACGAGACCAATGTTTTCCCATGGCCTTTTTATATTCTTCCATTTCGTCTTTTTCAATATAGTCCTCAGTAAAAAACTTGGTTAAGTCAATACGTCTATCATCAAAAATCCATATACTCGGATCTAGTGTGATTGAATGTTTTACGTTCCCTTTAATTTGAATTACGTTTTTCAATTTGACATCCTCCTACATAGTAGCTTGATAATAGTATAGCTCTTTCAAGCCTTGAGGAAAAGGTTTCTCGTAAAAACGATTAAATTGAGAGGAAAGGCTTGCAATTTCCTTGCGTGAAAGATACAATTTATTAATAATCGATTAGAAGAAATAATAGCTTAATGGGGGCGTCCTCATGGATATTGAATTACAGGAAACATATCAGGAAAAAGCGATTAAACAGCTTCAGGCAGATGCTGATAAAATTGCTCAACTGATTAAAGTGCAGATGGATCATTTGACGATGCCACAGTGCCCATTATACGAAGAAGTACTAGACACTCAAATGTTTGGACTATCTCGAGAAATAGATTTTGCCGTTAAAATTGGCTTAATTGAACGAATAAAGGGTGATGAAATCCTTACTTCGCTCGAAAAAGAAATGACTTTCTTGCATGATTTATATACGAGTAAATAAGTAAAAGACTCAAACTCATTTAAATGGTTTGAGTTTTTTGTTTAAAGTAAAAGAGGTTTTGTCCAATGCATACTTATTCTAAACGATTTCTTAAATATTTTGATTTCCCGTTGTTTTTTACATATTTATTTCTTTGTTTATTTGGTTTAGTTATGATTTATAGTGCAAGTCTTGTCTATGCGGTTGGCGAGTACAAGTGGGCGCCTGACCATTTTTATCGCAGGCAAATTTTTAACCTAGTAATTGCTTTTTCTGCCTTCTTTATGGCTGCTTTTTTTCCTTACAAGAACTATAAACGCAAAAGTTTGATGGTTTTTTTAGTTAGTATCATGCTTCTGTTGCTAGGTGCTGTTCATTTTTTTGGTTATGGTGATGATGTAGGTGCAAGAAGTTGGATTTTCCTTGGTTTTGGAAGTATCCAACCCTCCGAAGTTGCCAAACTCATTATTATTATTTACTTCTCTAGTGTTTTCGCCAAAAAATATGAAGCTGGGACAATTGACAATGTAAATCAGTCAATTGGGCCTCCAGTAACCATTTTAGCGATAGCTGTCGGCTCAGTTTTAATGGAAACAGATATAGGCACTTCGTTAATTATTATTATCGTGGCTCTTTCCGTGATGGCTGCAAGCGGCATTAAAGCAAAAACATTTTTAAAATTGAGTGCGCTTATTTCAGGCATACTGCTACTGATTGCACCTATCGTCTACTTAAATTGGGAAAACATAATGACGACGAGTCGAAAAGGGCGCTTTTTAGCCTACTTGAACCCTTTTGATTATATAACAGGTTCTGGCTATCAAATCGCGAATGGATACATTGCAATAGGCTCAGGCGGCGTCAAAGGGCTAGGTTTTGGTAATTCGATTCAGAAAATGGGATACTTGCCTGAACCGCATACAGATGTTATTATGGCTGTTATTTCCGAAGAGTTAGGTATTGTCGGAGCAATCATCGTTATCGGCGGACTTGGCTTTATTGTTTTACGTGCTTTATTATTAGCGTTAAAGGCGAAGGATCCACATGCAAGAATGCTAGCGGCAGGTGTTGGTAGTATGATAGGGATCCAGACATTTGTTAATTTAGGGGGATTGACAGGGTTAATTCCACTCACTGGTGTGCCGCTTCCATTTATTAGTTTCGGTGGAACATCGGTCATATTAACATCAATTGCAGTTGGGATTTTGATGAATGTATCAATGTTTGTGAAATATGAAAAAAACAAATAAAAGGAAGTGTCTTGGATGGAGAGAATCACTAAAATTTTAGTTGCGAATCGCGGGGAAATTGCGATTCGTATATTTCGAGCATGTACTGAGTTAGAAATTCCGACGGTTGGTATTTATTCGACCGAGGATAGTGGATCATTCCATCGTTATAAAGCGGATGAATCGTACCTAGTCGGTGAAGGGAAAAGTCCGATTGATGCTTACTTAGATATTGAAGGAATCATTGAAATCGCAAAAGACACAGGCGCGAATGCAATCCATCCAGGTTACGGTTTTTTGGCGGAAAACGCAGAATTTGCACGACGTCTAGAAGAAGAGAACATTATTTTTATCGGGCCGACTTCCACGCATTTAACGATGTTCGGGGATAAAGTAAAAGCCCGGGAACAAGCAATAGATGCCGAAATTCCTGTTATTCCAGGAAGCGATGGACCCGTTTCTTCAGTTGAAGAAGTTGCAACATTCGGAAACTCATATGGCTATCCGATAATCGTCAAAGCCTCCTTAGGCGGCGGCGGGCGCGGGATGCGTATTATTGAATCCGAAGATGAAGTAGCGCAAGCCTTTGAGCGTGCGAAATCGGAAGCGAAATCCGCTTTCGGGTCTGATGAAATGTATGTAGAGAAATACATTGATAAACCAAAACATATCGAAGTTCAAATTTTAGGAGACGCCCATGGAAATATAGTTCATCTATATGAACGGGATTGTTCAATCCAACGACGACATCAAAAAGTTGTTGAAATTGCACCTTCGATTTCGCTTGATGATAAATTACGTGAAGATATATGTAACGCCGCAGTGAAGCTCATGAAAAATATTGATTATTTAAATGCTGGTACTGTGGAATTTCTAGTAGCTGAAAACGAATTTTATTTCATCGAGGTTAATCCAAGAATTCAAGTTGAACATACAATTACCGAAATGGTAACGGGTATAGACATTGTCCACTCACAAATACATATTGCGGATGGAAAAAATCTGCACGGCGATGCTGCACAGATCCCGGCTCAAACAGAAATTCCGCTTTTCGGCTATGCAATCCAGTCGCGTGTCACAACTGAAGATCCATTAAATGACTTTATGCCTGATACAGGAAAGTTGATGGTTTACAGATCTGGTGGTGGATTCGGCGTTCGGTTAGACGCAGGAAACGGTTTCCAAGGGGCTATTATTACACCTTATTATGACTCTTTACTTGTTAAAGTATCGACATGGGGCATGACTTTCCGCGAAGCTGCCTCTAAAATGGACAGAAACTTGCAAGAGTTTAGAATTAGAGGTATTAAAACGAATATTCCTTTCCTTGGAAATGTCGTTAAACATAAAAACTTCCTAGTCGGGGACTATGATACAAGTTTTATCGATTCGACTCCGGAGTTGTTTATATTCCCAACACGGTTAGACCGCGGAACGAAAATTTTAAATTATATTGGAAATGTCACAGTTAATGGTTTTCCAGGGATAGACAAACAGTCGAAGCCAGTATTCCATCCGGTGCGTAAACCAGTTGTCGATTTAAAAACGCCTCCGTTAGCAGGGACGAAACAAATTCTTGATGAACGTGGACCAGAAGGGCTTGTAAAATGGATTCAGGAGCAAGATGACGTTCTCTTGACCGATACGACATTCAGAGATGCGCACCAGTCCTTACTGGCGACTAGAATGCGTACGGCCGATATGACTGGGATTGCGTCTGAATCGGCAAGACTTATGCCAGATTTGTTTTCATATGAAATTTGGGGCGGAGCAACGTTCGATGTGGCTTATCGTTTCTTAAAGGAAAATCCATGGGATCGCTTAATTAAACTGCGTGAACAAATTCCAAACGTCTTATTTCAAATGCTTTTCCGCGGAGCCAATGCGGTCGGGTATACGAATTATCCAGATAACGTCATTCGCGAGTTTGTTAAAAAATCAGCAGATGCGGGAATCGATGTCTTCCGAATTTTCGATAGCCTAAACTGGATTAAAGGGATGGAAGTGGCTATTGATGCCACACGTGAATCGGGAAAAATTGCTGAAGCGGCTATTTGTTATACGGGAGATATCTTAAACGACTCGCGTGATAAATATACGGTGAGCTATTATAAGGAAATGGCGAAAAACCTTGAATCGGCAGGGGCTCATATTTTAGCTATTAAGGATATGGCGGGGCTGTTGAAGCCTGAAGCTGCATACCGACTAGTTTCAGAACTAAAAGACGTTACTACTTTGCCAATCCATCTCCATACTCATGATACAAGCGGTAATGGAATTTACACGTATGCGCGTGCGATTGATGCCGGTATAGATATTGTCGATACAGCGCTAGGTTCAATGGCCGGCCTTACATCTCAACCATCTGCAAGTTCCTTGCATTATGCGATGAATGGCAGTAAACGCGGCGTTCGTGCTGATGTTAAAGCGTTGGAAGATCTGGCCCATTACTGGGAAGATGTCCGGAAGTATTATCAGAACTTTGAAAGCGGCATGATGAGTCCGCATACAGAAATATATGTTCATGAAATGCCGGGCGGTCAATATTCAAACTTACAGCAACAGGCAAGAGCAGTTGGTCTGGCTGAACGTTGGGAAGAAGTAAAAGAAATGTATTCCCGCGTCAATTTATTATTTGGCGATGTAGTAAAAGTCACTCCATCTTCAAAGGTAGTAGGAGATATGGCGTTATTCATGGTGCAAAACGATCTTGATGAAAACACTGTACTCACTAGAGGGAAGGCAATTGATTTCCCAGATTCAGTTATTGAATTTTTCGGCGGACATATTGGACAACCACACGGCGGGTTCCCGAAAGAACTTCAAAAAATCATACTGAAAGACCGAGAAGCCATTACGGTTCGTCCGGGTGAACTGCTAAAAGATGCAGACTTTGAACAAATGCGAGATGAACTCAATAAAAAGTTGAATCGACCAGTTACAAGTCATGAAGTGCTATCGTACGCGCTTTATCCAAAAGTTTTCGAGGAGTATTCAGCGATATATAAAGAGTTCGGCGATGTTTCAGTCATGGCCACACCTGAGTTCCTCTATGGTTTACGTCTCGGGGAAGAAGTCGAGATTGAAATTGAAAAAGGGAAGACACTTATCGTTAAACTTGTTTCGATTAGTGAACCACAATCAGATGCAACGCGTGTCATTTACTTTGAGTTAAATGGACAGCCGCGAGAAGTCATTATTGAAGACGCGAACCTTGAATCAGATGTCGTTCGTAAAACGAAAGCTGATCCTGCAAATAGATCACATATCGCGGCTACGATGCCGGGAACGGTCTTAAAAGTAGCTGTCGCTATTGGAGCGAAAGTGAAAAGAGGAGAACACCTGTTGATCACTGAAGCGATGAAGATGGAAACAACAATACAAGCACCACATGACGGAGTCATTAAAGACATATACGTTACTGCGGGCGAATCGATTGCTACTGGTGATTTGCTAATTGAACTGAAAGAATAAATATAGCTAATAATGGAAAACACTCAGAAGACGATGAATTTCGTTTTCGGGGTGTTTTTCTCTGTAAAAAATACCTGGGTGTTTTTTTTGTGTGAAAAGGGGTATTTAACTATAAAAAAGCCACCTAATGTAATTAGGAGGCTGGTAATTATTTTTTTGATATATAGCTTCTAGATACAAGCAAGATCATGTACGTTAACAATCCGAACAATAACGTGATGAATAATGAGTGGAGTAGCGCCAGATAAAGATTTAATCGGGTAAGTACAACTGTCATTCCTGTAATTACTTGCGATGATACGAGAATTAGTGCGATAATCCAACCCCAATAAAATACGCGTTGATTTTTGTAATGTCTAATTGCATGAATCGCTATGTACAGAATCCAAATAAATATAAGCGCTGCCGCAAAACGATGACCCATTTGCACCCACTGATTAAAACTGCTTGGTAAACCAATGGCATCATTATTACAAAACGGCCAATCTAGACAAACAAGCTCAGAATTCGTATGGCGGACGAGCGCACCTGTATAAACGACTATATACGAATAAATTGTAACGCCGATTGTATGCCATTTAAGATGAGATCCGATTTGTATCTTTTCCGTATCGTACTTCCGATCGATCTCAAAAATGAGAAGAGTTAAGAGAAGAACTGATGCAAATGAAATTAATGATATTCCGAAATGTAGTGCTAATATAAAATCGCCTTGTCCCCAAAGAACTTGCGCTGCACCTATTAACGCTTGTAATATGAGGAAAAATACAGCCATAATTGATAAGAATTTAGTTTCTCGAATATGTCCGAGCGCTCGCCATGACCAAACAGCCAAAACGACTATCAGAATACCGACTGTTCCTGTGACAATTCGGTGGGAGAATTCAATGAGAACCTCTGCAGTAATCACATCGGGGATTAGTTGCCCGTTACATCCCGGCCAATGTCGACCACAGCCCATACCGCTGTCTGTTTTAGTAACTAGCGCCCCTCCAAGCAAGATAAGTAACATTCCGACTGTGGAAGCAACGCCAAACCATTTCAAGTACCTACTTTGCTTCAAAAAACCGACACCTTCTTTGATTAAATAATGACCTACGTATTTTTGATGATAACGAAAGAGAGACTAGAAAACAATGAATTGTTACTGAAATAGTGCCTTCAAAAGCACTTTTCACAAATTGTTCATAAAAAAGACCTTATAACTTCACAATTGCTACATAGAAATGATTTACTATAGAGAGTAGACTGTGATAGAAATCACAACAACACTGTAATGAATGTCACCTGAAGAATTATGTCGAAAAATAAAGGGATTTTTGCATTATTATAGAAATCGTACTTAATCTTCGATATAGTGAAGTATAGGGACTTTATTTAAGTACTTTGAAAGGAGGGGTAATATGTCAAATGGTCGTGCTGTACCAGTATCTGTAAAATCCGAAACGAGCACAACGCAAACCTCTTTTGTTAAAGATTTTTTGGCACTTATCAAAATTGGCATCGTGAACTCGAATATGATTACTGTCTTCACTGGGTTATTTCTGGCGATGCAATTAAGCGGTTTACATTTTTTACATCATATAGATGTCCTTTTCTACACGCTTTTTGGAACTGGTCTAATCATTGCGGGTTCTGCAGCACTAAATAATTTAATTGATCGCGATATTGATCCAGTAATGTCCAGAACAAAACAAAGACCGACAGTAACGGGTCGATTTAAAGCACCGGCTGTATTGGCACTTGCGCTCGCTTTCATTATACTGGGAGAAGCATTATTGTTTACAGCATCAACAGCAGCAGGTCTTTGGGGACTTGCAGGGGTCTTCAGCTATGTAGTACTCTATTCTATGTGGTCAAAGCGTAAGCACGTTGGCAACACCGTTGTTGGAAGCATATCAGGAGCTATTCCGCCTTTAATAGGTTGGGCTGCAATCGAGCCATCATTAGGGCTAGGCGCGTGGGCGTTATTTTTAATCATGTTCATTTGGCAACCGCCACATTTTTATGCGCTTGCAATGCGTCGTACCGAAGAATATCGTGCTGCGAATATACCGATGTTACCTGTTGTAAAAGGTTTTGCTCGAACCAAAAAGTCAATGTTGTTCTGGGTATTGCTACTTTTCCCATTACCGTTTCTTTTAACAGAACTCGGTGTTGGATTTATCGTTTTGGCTTCACTACTTAACATTGGATGGTTATATTTAGCGATTAAAGGATTCAAGGCGAAAGATGATATGAAATGGGCAACGAAAATGTTTGTCTATTCACTTAATTACATGACGATTTTATTCGTCTCGATTATTATTTTCTCCTTATTTGTTTGAATCGCTGAATAAGGTCAATACCTATCGTACAGGTCTATTATTAAACAGGACATGGGTACATATGGGATTTTATGATTATTGGAATTCTTTCTTTGAAACAGGAATTCATATAGAGGGGTTCAATCCCCACAAAACATAGTAATTATTAGAAAGAGAGGTATGATTAGGCGATGATGAAAGGACTTAAAAAGTGGCGTCTCTTTTCTCTGCTAGCAGCACTTACCGTGTTCCTTTCAGGGTGCGGTCAAGAAGAACTATCAACGCTTCTTCCAGCAGGTCAAGTCGCTAAGGACCAATTTAATTTGCTACTATTGTCTTCAGGGATCATGTTGCTTGTTATCTTGGTAGTTGTGATCATCTATGTAATAGCACTTGTACGTTTTAGGCGTTCAAAATTAGGTGAGGATCATATCCCTGAGCAAGTTGAGGGTAGTAGCACATTAGAACTTGTTTGGACAGTTATTCCAATACTTCTAGTACTTCTATTAGCTGTGCCGACAGTGTATTACACATATAAACTTGGTGATGTAACAGCTATGGGCGCAGTAGATGATGAAGGAAATGCTGAAAATCTAGTTGTCGATGTAACAGCGCATTTATACTGGTGGGAGTTTGAGTATCCAGAACTGGGAATCGTTACTTCACAAGAACTAGTTGTGCCTATGGATGAGAAAGTATACTTCAATCTCATGGCTGCAGATGTTAAGCACTCGTTCTGGATTCCGGCAGTTGGAGGAAAACTCGATAATAACGTTGAGAACGTCAACAAGTTTTATCTCATCTTCGAAGAGGACTCTAGCAAACTTAATGAAGGTGTGTATTTCGGGAAATGTGCTGAACTTTGCGGACCTTCCCACGCCCTTATGGACTTTAAGGTGAAAACGATGCCTCGTGCTGAGTTTAACGATTGGGTAGCAGCAATGCAATCTACAATCAAAGACGACACTGATACTGAAACTGCAGCTGCAAGTGAAGGCGAACAATTATTTGCTGACAGTTGTATCGCGTGTCACGCAGTTACAGCTGATATGAAAAAATCAGCACCAAACTTAACAGCTTTTGGTGACCGTAACCGCGTTGCAGGATTTATGGATCATACAGAAGAAGCACTAAAAGAATGGATGAAAGATCCACAGAAACAAAAACCAGGTAACACAATGCCGAAATTCGATCATTTATCAGAAGCTGAATTGGATGCAATTGCCGGATACCTGATGGGTCTAACCGTTGAAAAGTAATGTAATTTGAATTTGAAGAGGAGGTAAAAAAGTGAGTTCAGTTGCTCAAAAGAAAGGCTTTGGCTCATGGTTATGGGACTGGTTGACTACAGTCGACCATAAGAAGATCGGAATCCTTTATCTCCTAGGTGGAGGTTTCTTCTTCGTACTAGGCGGAATCGAAGCGATGATTATTCGAATCCAGCTACTTGTTCCGAACAGCGATTTAATTTCTGCTGGATTATTTAACCAAATAATCACAATGCACGGAACAACAATGATATTCCTAGCCGCCATGCCAATATTATTTGGTTTTATGAACGCTATTATGCCACTTCAAATAGGTGCGCGTGATGTTGCATTTCCATTTTTAAACTCATTAGGATTATGGATGTTTATATTTGGTGGTCTATTCCTGAACATTTCTTGGTTCATGGGGCAAGCACCTGATGCAGGATGGACTTCCTATGCATCACTTGCGATTGTATCTGAAGGACATGGTGTCGATTTCTATGCAATCGGTTTACAAATTGCCGGTGGGGGATCGCTTATCGCGGGGATTAACTTCCTTGTAACGATTATCAATATGCGTGCTCCTGGGATGACGTATATGCGTATGCCACTTTTCACATGGACAACGTTTATAGCGTCTGCAATGATTTTGTTTGCATTTCCTCCACTAACAATTGGTTTATTCTTCCTGACATTCGATCGAATGTTTGGCGGTAATTTCTTTGACCATGCTATGGGAGGAAACACAATCGTTTGGGAACACATTTTCTGGATTTTCGGTCACCCGGAAGTTTATATTTTGATATTGCCAGCGTTTGGTATTTTCTCTGAGATTTTCTCAATGTTCTCTAGGAAACGTTTGTTTGGTTATACATCAATGGTGTTTGCTACCGTGCTTATCGGTTTCTTAGGATTCATGGTTTGGGCGCACCATATGTTTACAGTAGGACTTGGGCCAACAGCGAATGCGATTTTCGCAGTTGCGACGATGGCAATTGCCGTTCCTACAGGGGTTAAGATATTCAACTGGCTCCTCACAATGTGGGGTGGAAGCATCAAGGTTACAACGCCTATGCTCTATGCGATAGGATTTATCCCGTCGTTCGTTATGGGTGGAGTAACAGGTGTAATGCAAGGTGCAGCACCACTTGATTACCAATTGCACGATACGTACTTTATCGTTGCTCACTTCCACTACGTAATTGTCGGTGGTACTGTACTAGGTATTTTGGCAGCAACTCATTTATATTGGCCGAAAATGTTTGGTACGATGTTGAATGAGACATTAGGTAAAGTAACATTTTGGTTCTTCTTTATCGGCTTCCACATGACATTCCTTATCCAGCACTGGTTAGGATTCTGGGGTATGCCGCGTCGAGTATTTACGTACATGGACGGACAAGGATGGAACTCTGCGAACTTAATTAGTTCGGTTGGAGCACTGTTAATGGCGATTGGTATTATCGTTCTCGTTTACAACATTATCATGACATCTGTTAAAAATGTCCCTGTTGCAAATGATCCTTGGGGCGATGGACGTACACTCGAGTGGGCGATTCAATCACCACCACTTTATTATAACTTTACACAAACACCACTTGTTCGTGGTCTTGATAGTGTGTGGCTTGAAAAACAAGAAGGTAACGAATCTGGTTTAACACCAGCAGTTCCAGTGCAAGATATTCATATGCCACATGGTTCAATCATTCCGATCTTTATGACATTGGGTATGTTCATTGCAGGTTTTGGTGCCATGTTCCGTGAAGATACATCTTGGGGACTTCCACTTCTCGTATTCGGTTTAGCTTGGACATTTGTATGTATGGCAATCCGTTCACTGAAAGATGATTTAGGTTACTATGTTCCGAAAGAAGAAATTTTGGAAGATATGAAACGTGAAAGGGGTCGAAAATAATGGATTTAAACAAGAAATTTACCCCTGAGACGTGGCCCGACAATCCAGAAACAGCAACATTTGAAGCGAAAAACAAGTTTGTTGGCTTCTGGCTCTTCCTTGGAGGAGAAACGATATTATTCGCTACTTTGTTCGCGACTTATTTAGCGCTTAAAAACAAAGGACCAGCTAATCTAGAGTTCTCAACCCAAGAACTTTATGAATTACCACTGGTGTTTGTTATGACAATGCTTCTTTTAACATCGTCATTAACAAGTGTGTATGCGATGTATCATTTAAGAAACTACAACTTCAAGAAAATGCAACTGTGGTTAGGAATCACTGCATTCCTTGGCCTAGGCTTCTTAATACTTGAAGTGTATGAATTTTATCATTACGTTCAATTGGGTTTCGTATTTAGTAATAGTGCATTCAGTTCCGCATTCTACACGCTTGTTGGAACACATGGTTTCCACGTAGCGATTGGACTTGTTTGGATTACGCTTCTCATTTTCCGTAATTCAAAACGCGGACTGAACTTGTATAATGCGACGAAATACTATACATTTTCGTTGTATTGGCACTTCATTGACGTTGTTTGGGTGTTCATCTTCACAGTAGTCTACTTGATGGGAAAGGTAGGTTAATATGGCGGAAATCGAAATTTATAAAAAGTCTCCTGGTGAGTTCGATCTTGGTCAAAGACGCGCGCGTAGATCAATGCGCAGTCAAGTCATTATGTTTTCACTAATGATTTTCTTAACTTTAACATCGTTCACGATTGTAATCGCATCAAATGCAGACGTTATTGGATTTTCAAAATACTACGTAATTCCAGTAATTATGCTGTTTGCTGCTGTGCAGGTCGGGCTACAATTGTATTACTTTATGCATATGCAAGAAAAAGGACACGGAATCGCGGCAATGTTTATGTTTACAGGAGCATTGCTTGCCTTCCTAATCGTTTTAACATTTGTAACAATCGTTTGGTGGAATTAAATCACGAAAGCCTGGGGATGATATACTTATCCCCAGGTTTTTCTTATTTGTCATAGAACGTCCATTGAGTTTAGAGATACTTGTGTATTATAATAGAGGGACAGATTATTTTAGATTGAAATGAAGGGGCGTCTGCTTATGCCGTTAAGTATATTCGGATTTCGTGCGTTATGGAGTCCATGGTTTTTCTTGTCACTTGTTGCAGTTGTTTTACTTTATTTTTTAATAACAGTTATGTGGCGTCATCGTTTTGAGGGGTCAACACCTCTTACTAAAAATCAAATTATTTTCTTTTTAAGTAGTATGACACTGTTGTATATCGTGAAAGGATCTCCAGTTGATTTATTGGGTCATATTTTATTTAGTGTTCATATGGGGCAAATGGTAGTATTACTGTTGATAGTAGCTCCATTTCTGATTATGGGAATACCCAATTGGCTATGGAGAAAAGCATTTGAAATTAAAATCATTGATCGTATATTCCGCTTGTTTACAAATTCGGTCGTAAGTTTAATGACATTTACGATTGCGTTTTCTGCTTATCATTATCCGATGATTCTCGATTTTGTTAAGCTGAGCTTGCCGTTGCATGCATTGTTTACAACAACTATATTTTTATCGGCCATATTTTTATGGTGGCCATTGGTGAATACGCTTGAAGGTCAACCTAGACTGCATGGGTTGAAAAAAATTGGTTATATAATCTTAAGTGCCATTTTAGTCACGCCTGCATGTGCATTAATCATCTTTGTAGACGTTCCTGTATATGAAACATATAGTAGCGGCGAAGCATGGTTGCAAGCAATGGCGCTATGTGTCCCAGCAGGTACACTTTCGGGACTAGCGGGTCTTGGAATCTCAGGTCCGGAAATGTTTACGAATATGACCACAGTAAGTGATCAAAAACTTGGTGGTATTTTAATGAAAGTTGGGCAGGAGTTAATTTATATTGTCGTTATCGGAAAAATCTTCTTTACATGGGCATCTGATGAACGTGCGAACGCAGATGAAATTACGAAACAGGATCTGATTAAAAATCATAATATGACGACACATGGTTAATTTCCAATAGATAGAGCTTGATGAAGGGGAGATTAAAGAATGACTGTACCTTTTTTACCCACGCTAAGTACAATTTTTATCATTCTTTCTGCGGTGTTTGTAGCTATTGGATGGAATTTAATCAGGAAAAGGAAAATCGAAGCACATAAAAAAATGATGATTGCAGCTGCTGTTTCGGCAGTTCTTTTCTTCATTATTTATATTTCCCGTACAATTGTAGTTGGTAATACCTCCTTCGGTGGACCAGATAGTTTGAAACTATATTATACGATTTTTTTGGTGTTCCATATAATACTTTCTATAATAGGTGCGATTATGGGTGTCATTACAATCCGAGCAGGTTTCAAAAACGATCTTGAAAAACACCGAAAAATCGGCCCGATTTCAAGTGTTATCTGGTTCTTTTCGGCAATTACGGGCGTTATGGTTTATCTGCTGTTATATGTTTTCTACACAGGCGGAGAAACAACTTCTATGTTTAGAGCGATATTTGGATTGTAAATTAAAAAGTATGAGAGGATTTATTCCTTACATACTTTTTTTGTTTATATTATCTAGTTTATCCTGTCCGTTGATTTCCATTCCGGGCGGCTGAGGGGTAGCTTTCATATGTGAGGAAGGTCCCGACTTGCAAGCAAATTCTTTTGAGTGCAAGTAAATGTATTGTGAGTGCAACCAAAACACTTTCAAGTGCAAGCAAAATTCATCGGAGTGCAAGCGAACCGCCTACAAGTGCAAGCAAAATTTCTAATAATAAAAAAGCCGCCTATCCTAGACGGCCTGCTACATATAGTTATACAAAATGGTCATTAATTACTTAGTAATCAAATATCATCATCAGATTCTAAAATTAATCCGAATAATCCCGGCTTCACGGGCTGTTGTGAATAAGATTACTAATAGTGGGCCAAGGAAGAAGCCGATAAAACCAAATAATTTTAAACCGATAAACATGGCGATTAAAGTGGGTAGTGGTTTAAGTCCGATTTGTGATCCCATGACTTTCGGTTCCACGGTTCTTCGAATGACTAGAAGAACGATGGCAAGAAACGTAAGTTGTGACCCGGTTGAAACATCTCCGCTGACAAAGTAATATAAAGCCCACGGAGCTAAAATAATAATTGAACCTAAAATAGGAATTAAATCAATGATCCAAATAACTAATGACATGACAATCGCATATTGAGGTTTTATGAGTAAGAGTCCTACGAATGTAGCGGCTAAAATGATTAAACTAACTAGAAACTGGGCTTTAGCAAAGCCGAAAACGATGGAATTCAGCTTTGAAACCATAAAGCGAACTTTTTCCGCAGTTTCTTGTGTTAAGTACTTAAAAGCCATTTTTTTCAATTCCGGCAACTCAAGCATAAAGAGAAAAAGCGCGATAATGAAAACGATTAAACTTACAAGGAAGTTTGGCACATCCGCTAAAAGCGCAGTGATTTTTTCATAACTTAAAAGTTCAAGAATTGCTTTGCTCATTGATTCGAATATTGTTTTGAATTCTTTTTGAATTGATTCAATAACTTCTGCAGGCATACCCGCTGTATATTGAAACAATTTGTTTTGCATATCAATCCAAATACCGGATAATGTATTAAAGTGACCCGGTGCTGCTTTTGTAAAATCGATTATTTTTCCGATGAGTCGAGTTACCGTATAATAGAGTAAAGAAGAAATAATAACTAAAATAAAAATAAAAACTGATATGACGGCTACTTTCCTTTTCCATTTAAATTTCTTTTCTGTTAAATTAACAAGAGGATCGATCAGTAGCGCAGTAAAAAGTGCTAAAATAATGGGTAAGGATACGGGAATGATATAAATAAAACAAAGAATAATAAGGATAATACTGAGTGCAATAAAAAAGTTGCGTTTTGTAAACCATTTTGCCAAATGCCATACCCCCAAACTTGTCTTATAAATCCATTATAACCAAGAATATCATTTTGAATAGGCAAAAAAAACCGGAGAACGAAATGTTCTCCGGTACAAGCCACATTATGCTTTATTCATATTGTATGGTTGTAGGGCTTTATGAACTGCTTCCAGTGTTGCTTGGCAGTCTTTTAGAAGACTTTTCGGGAAGTTTTCATCTTCGCCGTACTCAACGCCAAATGGATAATAATGTTTACCTATTACAGGTTTTTTCAGGTTCATGATTGCGTCTCGTTTATCAACGTCACCATCTTTAGTGTAACCAAAAATACGTAAATAATATGTACCGTCTTTAATTACATATTTTTTATCGTATGTTACCCGTTCGTAGTCCCATTGTCCTGCTCGAACTAAATCATGTTCAAGCATTACTTCATCGAGTATTAGTAAATCAGCAACAATATCTTCAATACCAGTATTTTCAAAATACATGTTTTGAATCCTCCTCCAAAATATCGTCCAGCGAATGCTCTATACATATCCATAATAGAACAATTTCACAATAGTTGCAATGACAACATTGTGTCCAGTAGATGTAGGCTTGTTAATATCAATTTATAAATGAAAGCGGGGATTGTAGTGAAAATAATAATAAGGGTAGCCATTTTGTTACTTGTTGCTTTAGCTATTTTTTATTTTACCGGAAACCGTGTAAAAGAAAATGAACCGCTGCAATCTCCGGTAAAGCATGGAACGGCTATGCCGGTCACCGACAAAGGAGTCGGAGCCCCAATCCCGCAAACATCTCGTCCAGAAAAAGGGTTGTCCGTTTTTGTAGGGGACAAAGCTGAAACACTGGTTGAAGAGTGGGGGGAACCAACTCGAGTTGAACCGTCTGGATATGGCTATGACTGGTGGGTCTATTTAAATGGCTTGAAGTTTATGGCTGGTGTTAATGACAAGGGAATTGTTAATCAAATATACACCACCGAATTGGAGGCGGATATCAATCCTTTCCAAATAGGTCAAAATATAGACGATATATTCCGCTTTACAATTGTAGGTTCTGAAGTCGATGTCATGATTGATGAGAATATATATACTTTTTCTTTAAATAGCGAAGACTTAAAAACGCGATTGCTAATTATTTATAAAGATTTATTCGTTCAATTATATTTAGATAATGAAAGTGGCGATTTGATAGCTGTAAGATTTATTAATCCTGAAACACTTGTTCTTCATCAACCATATGAAATGACCTATATGGGGGAATTAATTGTTTCAAAGCCTCCTTCTTCAACTTTGCAACTGGAGGTTAATCGAACAGCGGAGCGGCAAATATTTGAAATCACAAACTTGTATCGACAAAAATTTAACGTTCCGGCGTTAATTAATGATTATGATTTAAATATATTTGCGCGAAAACATAGTGAGAAAATGGCGTTGGAAAATTACTCGACAGAAGAGTCAACGGATTCCGAAAAACTTTCTGATCGGTTGGACGAAGCCATGATTGAACATCGTAAAGCCGCGGAGAATATTGCCTTCGATTATGTAGATGCGATTGGGGTAGTTCATGGATGGTTAAATTCAACTGCTCACCGAAGTATTCTCCTGGATAAGGATTTTACTCATATGGGAACCGGTTCTTATGGGAACTATTATACCCAAGACTTTATTAAAGCATCAAAAGAAGATGTGAGAAGGAAGTAAAAAAACAATATAGGGACGGAAATGATTATCCGCCCTGTATTTTATCGAAGTCAGTTTGTAATCCACGTTCCTTTTTCAGTTCCAGTGATGCCTCGAATATAAAGAGGCGTCGCTGTTTTTTTTGCGTGTAATGCTGCGCGTTTTTGTATAATAGGCTTTTCACAGTTAAGAAAGTCTAGAAACTCGTCAAAGCTAAGTGAATCCAATTTTTGACCACTCTTGATGATTGCGGGGTCTTCGGTCATTACACCAGGGACATCTTTGAAAAATTGCACATGTGAAGCTTGAAGGGCATCTCCTAATGCGACGGCGGTTAAATCGCTGCCACCTCTACCGAGGGTCATTATGTTTCCTTTTTTGTCCATGCCCTGAAAACCTGGAATGATAACACAATTAACTTCTTGTAAATAGTGATAAATTGTTGTTGTGTCAATGGTCAATATTGAAGCATCGCCATAGTCTCCCGAAGTCACAATTCCGGCTTGCATTCCATGAAGGATCTTATTGCCAATGCCAAATTGATGTAATTCAGCGGAAAGAACACTTGCAGCAATAAGCTCTCCACACGATGCGACGAGGTCCTTGGCTGCTTTATCGGATGAGAATGCCTTTGACAGGTTTAGAAGGCTATCTGTGGCGTATGGGTCGCCGAGACGGCCAATTGCAGAGACGACAACGACTATTTTTTTAAATTTCTCAATCCCATCTTTTATGTGGTTGATGCATTTCATTCGCATTTCTTCATTTTGCATGGCGACTCCGCCGAATTTTTGAATAATCATACGCGTCCCCCAATTTTCTTCGTGACATTTGAAACTCCTTGTTCATAGGATAAAGTAGGTTTGCTCTCAATATATTCGATAAAAATAAAAACGTTCGGGAAGGGGAGTCGGGTGCTGCTTTTACAGGAGTTATTAAAAGACTGGCCGTGTACGATTGCTGGCGGGAATTATAGAGTAGCTGTAAAAGGGATTACTGAAAACTCACTGGATGTAAAGCCCGGTTTCATATTTGTTGCGAGAAAAGGAAATAAATATGATGGTACTTTTTTTATAGAGGAGGCGATTAATGCTGGGGCAGTGGCAATTGTGATTGATAAGCCAATCTTTCGAAACCTGCCGAACAGCATTCCAATCATTACTGTTCCAGATGGTCGACTTTTTATATCCCATGCTAGCGCGGAACTGGCGCATAACCCTGCTGACCATTTAACGATCATTGCTGTGACAGGAACGAATGGTAAAACAACAGTCAGCCATTTCATTGGTCAGTTATTAATGATGCAAGGTCTACGGGTTGCGGTAATCGGCACGACGGGAATTTTCATAAATGGTATTTCATTTAATTATAATGTGCCGCAAATGACGACTTTGTCTGCGGAACACTTACATCCATTGTTAGCGAGTTGTTTGGAAAATGGCGTTACCCATATAGTTTTAGAAGCTTCCTCATTGGGACTATCGACTTATCGGCTAGAGCATTGTAAAATTGATATCGGGTTATTATTGAATGTTGGTTCGGATCATTACGATGAACACGGTGGAAAAAAATCGTATATTGATGCAAAGAAGAAATTACTGCTGATGGCGAAGAAGGTCATCGTTAATCGGGATGACCCGGTGTGTGTGCAAATGATGCGATCTGTGGCTAAACAATGCACTTATTTTGGAACATGTCCCGATTCAGATATACGCCTTGAAATTAAAGAGCAAAAACTACTTATTGAGTGCGGGAAAGAGCGCGGTGAGTTTTTTCTGCCCCTGCTCGGAGAATTTAATCGTATGAATGCGGTAGCGGCAATTAGCGTTCTTCACTCCTTATCCTATCGATTTTCATCTATTTTACCGTACGTCGATTCTTTACGATTGCCAGAAGGCAGAATGCAACAAGTAAACAAATCAAATGTATCTGTCGTCATCGATTACGCGCACACCCCGGATGCGCTTCAAGGTGTTTTATGTTCTTTGATGAAAACATCTTTAGGAAGACTAATCACTGTTTTCGGTTGCGGCGGCGAGCGAGATAAGGGGAAAAGAGCGGAGATGGGTCAAATTGCATCTATTTATTCCTCGGACGTAATTATTACGACAGATAATCCCAGAAACGAAGACCCAATGGCGATCATCGAAGATATTATTGCGGGGATAACGGATAACACGAAAGAAATTATCATCGAACCGAACCGGGAGTTAGCCATTCAAAAAGCGATTAATATGGCGGGTACCGGTGATATCGTACTTATTGCGGGAAAGGGACACGAAAAAATTCAACACACAGCCGAAGGGGTTTTTCCATTTTCAGATATGAAAATTGCTAAAGAGGCGCTGCTTCAAAAAGAAGAGAAATAGAGAAAAAAGATTATTACATTCACGGGGTTGAAAAATTCTGTTATGATAGAAGAGTAAATGGAGGGGATGAAATCTATGTTGATGACCGATGAATGGGTCACGATTTTAGAACACGCGGAAGAACTCGCCGATTATATACTCTCTTCGGATGTAATGGAAGAGTACAATAAATGTTATAAAGCGGTCTATTCGAATGACCTCCTTGTGAAATCGATAAAAGAATTCACGGAGATGAAAGAACGCTATGAAGAAGTACAGCGATTCGGGCGCTACCATCCGGATTATAGCCACGTCATGAAAGAGATCAGGCTGCAGAAACGAGCGCTTGATATGAATGAACAGGTTGCCGCACTACGTCTCGCTGAAAACGATGTTCAATATTTATATGATGAGGTTGGATCAATTATTGCGAGATCTGTCTCAGACTCAGTTAAAGTTCCGGCTGGAAGTGCATTCTTCGCGGATTCTTCTTGTGGAAGTGGTTGCGGATCTGGTGGAAGTTGTTCGTGTTCCGCGTAATGTTACACCTTATTTCTGGTTAAGATGACAGAAATAAGGTGTTTTTTTGTGAAAAATACAGTTGTTTCTTACTCACTTGTATTTTCGTGGATGACTTGCATAACGAGTTCAGGTTTACTAGTGATAAAACCAGCGGCCCCATTATTAATCATTGAAAGGATAGCATTTTCATCATCAATATCCTTATAATAGATTGGGATATTTAACTTGGATAAAAAGGTAATAAATCCTTCGCTGCTAAGAGAAAAAATGCCGAGCTTCTCTGGAGCTTGAAACATATCAGCTTGCGGATTATACAAATGTCCGAATTGACTTGCATAGGCTGCATATGATTTCTTCACTTCATCGTCTCCGGCGCCTGTAGCAACTCGGTTTTGCGCATATAAATTAAAACGATCAATTTGTTCATCATAGGAGCTCGTAACTGCGACCCGGTCTTCTGCACTCGATTCTTCAATTAGACGCCATAATTTAGAGGGCATAAGGCTTCCTTCATATGTGTCGGGGGATTCCTTCATGTTGATACTGACAAACATATGTGGAAACCGATCCAGAAGTTCTTTCAGTGAAATCAATTTCTCGCCTTTTCCGCGGAAAGGATACGCGCCATTTTCATCGGTGAATTGGTAGCCGGCATCGCTATCTTTTAGTTCTTGTAATGTGAAATCGGCTACTTTCCCAGCAAGATTCGTAGTATCATCTATATATTCGTCATGAAAAACAAGTATTTCTTCATCTTTTGTTAAACGGATATCAACAGAAAACCCATGAACGCCAAGTGAGGCGGAATTTGTAAATGCCGATAATGTATTTTCAGGGGCACCGAACAGACCACCCCGATTTGCTAAAACGATAGGGTTATCGAATTCAAGTGCTTTTTTACTTTCGCGCACGACAGGTTTGGCAACTGCTTTAGAAGCAGCCCATGCAGCTATACCGGCAGCACCTACGGATATGGCAACTTTAGTTTTTCTACCCAAAATGGATCCTCCTTCATCTGAAAGTATGTACTTTTTTAATTATAAGTTATAAGTCTCTACTTGTCAGCTATATGTAAGTTGCAGCCCATTTCTGACATATGGTATTGTAGGGAGTAGGAAAAGAGGGGAATTCTTATGATTGATCGACAAGGTGTAATCATTTATCTCCATCACTTGAGACAGGCGAAATCGCTTCGAAAGTATGGTCATGTTCATTATATATCAAAGAAAATGAAATATGTCGTTCTCTACTGCAATCAAGAAGAGGTAGAATCCGTCATTAACAAAGTAGAGCAACTTCCGACTGTTAAAAAGGTATTGCCTTCTTACCGTCCATTTGTAAAAACAACTTACGAAAATGCAAAACCAGATAAAGCAAAGGAATATGATTATAAAACGGGACTGTAAGCAGCTATAATACGGGAGAGGTTGAGTAGCAGTGAGAATTATTGCGGGAGCAAAAAAAGGTTTGCGCCTTAAATCTTTAGAAGGCGTGCATACTCGTCCAACATTGGATAAGGTTAAAGAGTCCGTATTCAATATGATTGGTCCATATTTTAACGGCGGAATCGTAGTGGAACTGTTTGGCGGCAGCGGAGCACTTTCCCTAGAAGCTCTATCTCGAGGCGCTGAGAAAGCATATGTATTTGAAAAAAATAGAAAAGCATGTGCGGTTATACGATCCAATGTGGAGAAATGCCAGTACGACGAAATTGTACATATTAAGCAAGCTGATGCAAGAAACGCATCCAAAATATTGCAACAAAATAATGAGAAGATTGATTTGCTTTTCATAGATCCACCCTATGCCCAAAATGAATTTTATCAACTAGGCGAGAAAATAGCGGATGCTGGTCTTCTTGCTGAAAGCGCTGTTATCGTTTGCGAACATGATCATAAAACAGAATTACCGGAGTCTTACGGCGAATTCCGGAAAAAGAAATCTTCAAAGTACGGCAATATTGCGATATCAATTTACGAGAAATGAGGTTTTATGAATGTCTAAAATAGTAGTTGTCCCTGGTAGTTTTGATCCAATCACCAATGGACATCTTGATATTATTAAACGAGCGGCGAAGGTTTTTGGACAAGTGAATGTCGCCATCATGCATAACTCATCAAAGAACTATCTATTCAGTGTTGATGAACGAATGGATTTGATTAGGCAAGTGACGAGGTCGATTCCAAATGTAAAGATAGAAACTTCCACCGGATTAATGATTGACTATGCTGAAAGAGTCGGGGCAGTCGCAGTTGTCCGTGGACTACGGGCGGTTACTGACTTCGAGTATGAAATGCAAATTACATCGATGAACCGTGTTCTAGACGAAAATATTGAAACGTTCTTCATCATGACGAATAACCAATATTCGTTCCTAAGCTCAAGTATCGTAAAAGAAGTCGCGCAATATGGCGGAGATATTTCGGAACTTGTTCCAGTACAAGTAGAAGAAGCATTGAAGAAAAAATTCGCAAAATAATAGTCTGAAAAAGGCTATCATGGGCATCCATTCATGATAGCCTTCTTTTATTATAATAATAAATAAAATAGTATCGGGACGATTAAAATGCACCAGATTCTTCCGATAAGGTAAGGACGCATTGAAACCTTAGCTGATTTAGCAATTACCGCAACTTGAATATGAATACTAAATCCGTTCATAGAAATAATAGCCGCAATTAGTAGCGGATAGATTGTTAGCCCGCTAAAATGAGTCGTGGCGGATTGCACGCCTGAAGTCATTTCGAAAATGGCCAAAGTTACTGTTTGAGCGATTCCCGTGTCAACAGAAAAAGCGGATGCGATGACACTGGATAAAACAATTCCTAAAGCGGAGAAAAAAATAACGGTTGTTGCGACAAGAATAATAATTTCCGAGCTATCCTTTAATGAATCGAGAAGTGGCATAGTCGATCGTTTGGTTACCGGTGGTTGAATATCGCCTTTTAATTCTTGATCATTCTTTATAAATAGCAATGTCATGAAAAAGAAAATAATATTTGCGATATGGATTGCAATTAATAACTTCCAACCAGTGTTAATATCACCAAAAAGTTCAATTCCCACAAAACCGATAACAAACATTGGTCCGGGCGCATGGCAAGAGGCTAATAGAAGTCCGGCTTGTTTTCGAGTCAACTCTTCATTTTTTGTCATTTCCGATACAGTAACAGCACCAACCGGAAATCCGCCAAATGAACCGAGTACATAGGCTTTCACAAATTTTTTCCATGGGGCTACTACCTTCTTGGTTGCCGGCATTTTTAATAACCATTGAGTTAAAATAATGTAGGGAAGTAAATAAGGAAGCAACGCGTGAACAAATAGTTTCGCACCTGCTTCGGCGCCGTCATGTGCAACACCCGGTTGTAAGATAAAGAGTAGGATTAACCCCCATATAATAAAGATGTTTATCATCTAGTATGTGCATTCATCTAGTTTAGCGTACATGCACTCCGCTCCTTCCGCTTAGGGAGTAAAAAATAATGAAATTAATCCGATACACTACTATATATGTCAAAACCGTACAGGCTATTAATAATTGGAGGTGCGCAAAAATGAATCCGAAAAGAATCGGCATAACTGGAATTTTACTTATATTAATCGCGATACTGTTTGTTTATCCGATGGACATTTACATATCTAAACCGGGCGGGGCATATGACCTGACGCCATTGGTAGACGTAGAAAACGGAGATGAGAATGATGTCGGCACGTTTAGTTTAATGACGATTTCATTATCAAAAGCAACGGCTGCGTCATACGTCTATGCACAGTTTTCAGATCAACGCAAAATTCTACCGGCAAAGCAGGTTCGAAGATCGGGTGAAAGTGAAACAGAATATAATGTGCGCCAAAAGAGGTTAATGTCCGACTCGCAGTATAATGCGATAACAGTTGCTTTTGATAGAGCTGATATCCCAATTGATGTAACCTTTGACGGGGTGTCAGTTATGAGCGTGTTAGAGGATAGCGCAGCTGATGGTATTTTGGAAGCAGGCGACAAAATTCTAGTAGTAGACGGCGTTCAATTAAAAGAATCTGGTCAGTTTGCCGACATTATTTCTCGAAAACTTAAAGATGACGAAGTAAGTCTATCGTTAAAACGAAAAGACGATGAAAAAAATGTAATCGTCAAATTAAAAGAAATACCTGATGGTGATGGACGCGTCGGATTGGGTGTTCAATTTCTAGAAGACCGAACATTAACGACAGAACCTGAAGTAACAATGCACACATCAAATATTGGCGGACCTTCGGCAGGGCTAATGTTTACATTAGAAATAATGAATCGACTAATTGATGAAGATCTCACAAAAGGATACAACATAGCAGGTACTGGAGAAATGTTGGAAGATGGAACGGTCGGAAGAATCGGAGGAGCCGATTTCAAAGTAATTGCCGCATCGCGTAAAGGTGTTGAAATATTCTTCGCTCCGGATGATGAGATTCCCAAAGAAGTGTTAGACAAAAATCCAGGGTTACAAACAAATTACGAGGAAGCAAAAGCCATGGCGAAAAAAATCGGCACAAAAATGAAAATCGTTCCAGTAAAAACGATTGATGATGCGCTCGACTACTTGGAAAAGCAAGAACCGAAATGAGCGGCATAAAGTCTTGAAAAATATAGAAGTATGTGAATTTTACATTACAATTTAAACCTATTGAAAAACGAAAAACACATGTTACAATATAAACATTCTAATACATTCACTCATATAATCGCGGGGATATGGCCTGCAAGTTTCTACCGATTTGCCGTAAACAAATCGACTATGAGAAGCAATGGAAGGGTCATGCAATGTTTAAGCATGTCTCCTTTTCATTTCCTTTCGAAAAAGCTCGAAGGACATTGCTCCACTCTAGTCATGATTGGATGCACGGTCTTTGGGCTTTTTTTGTCCTCAGATCGTGAAATATGAAGGGAGAACCATATAGTGGAACAATTAAAGAATAAGATTATACAAGAAGGCAAGGTATTATCCGAATCGGTGTTGAAAGTCGATTCTTTTTTAAATCATCAGATCGATCCCGAATTGATGCAAGAAGTGGGCAAAGAGTTTGCAACACGATTCGCAGATTCGAACATAACTAAAATATTATCAATAGAATCATCGGGTATTGCACCAGCAATGATGGCAGGTTTGTATTTGGGCGTGCCAGTTATTTTCGCTAGAAAAAGAAAATCACTTACATTAACCGATCACTTATTTACATCGAGTGTTCATTCATACACCAAAAATGAAACGAACGATATTTCCGTGTCGAAAGATTTCCTGCTAGCTGATGATGTCGTGCTCGTTATTGATGACTTTTTGGCGAATGGACAAGCTGTTCATGGCCTAGTCGATATTATTGAACAAGCTAAAGCCGGGTTGGCAGGCGTGGGAATTGTCATCGAAAAGGGCTTCCAACCAGGCGGCGCTGCGATACGGGAGCAAGGCATCCGTGTTGAGTCACTTGCCAACATTCGCTCTTTAGAAAATGGTAAAGTCGAATTTTTTAGCGAGGTAGCTTCCAAATGAAAAATGGTACTAGAACGGCGGCATTAAGTATCCAACATGTACTCGCGATGTACGCAGGAGCAGTTATTGTTCCTCTGATTGTTGGAGAGGCACTTGGACTAACTTCGGTTCAGCTTACCTATCTTGTTTCTATCGATATATTGATGTGCGGTGTTGCTACAATTTTACAAATCATGAATAACCGTTTCTTCGGGATCGGGCTTCCCGTTGTTTTAGGCTGTACGTTTACAGCAGTCGGCCCGATGATTGCAATTGGCGGAGAATTTGGGATTTCTGCAATTTACGGTGCAATTCTTGTGTCGGGACTATTTGTTATTGTTATCAGTAGTTTTTTTGGAAGTCTGGTTCGTTTTTTTCCACCCGTAGTTACTGGATCAGTCGTGACAATTATTGGAATCACACTAATTCCTGTTGCGATTAATAATGTAGGCGGCGGTAAAGGCGCGAGCGATTTCGGCTCATTGACGAATATTTCACTAGCTTTCGGAACATTGCTTTTTATTATTGTATTGTTTAGATTATCTAAAGGTTTTATGAGAGCAATCTCTATTTTGCTAGGGTTGCTCGTCGGTTCAGCTGTCGCGATGTTAATGGGCATTGTCGATTTTGCACCTGTTGCCGAAGCTTCTGTTTTTCATATGGTGAAGCCATTTTATTTTGGATTGCCTACTTTTGAATGGTCTGCAATCTTAACGATGATTCTTGTGGCAATGGTTTCTTTAGTTGAATCGACTGGCGTTTATTTTGCATTAGGGGATATTTGCGAGCGGAAATTAAAGAAGAATGACCTGGCAAAAGGGTATCGTGCAGAAGGAATCGCTGTATTATTAGGTGGGCTATTTAACGCGTTCCCGTATACGACCTTTTCACAAAACGTCGGGTTAATCCAAATGTCGGGCGTTAAATCAAGAAAGGTTATTTTCATTACGGGTCTAATGCTTATCACGCTGGGTTTTGTACCAAAAATCGCTGCGCTGACAACAATTATTCCAACTCCTGTTTTAGGCGGAGCAATGATTGCGATGTTCGGGATGGTTATTTCTCAAGGGATTAAAATGCTAAGTAAAACCTTTACGTCATCGCAAGAAAATCCGATGATCATTGCTTGTTCCATCGGAATCGGTCTAGGCGTCACAGTAGCACCTGAGTTATTTGCGAACCTTCCAAAAAGCCTTCAAATGTTTACAAGTAACGGAATCGTTGCGGGGAGTTTGACGGCAATTGTGTTGAATATATTATTCAATATGCTCCCGTCACCGAAGAAAAAGCAAGCGACTTTAGCGGAACAGAAAATTTAAGAGGTAATTTTGAAGCATAGGGGAATTGGCATAATTCCTCTATGCTTTTTTATATGGAATTTGCGTGAAACGTTTCCAAGTTCGATCAAAGCGTTTCCTTCTTCCGTGAAAATGTTTCTTACTTTGCACGAAACGTTTCCAAGTCAATCACGTATAAAAATTGGCGCATGCTGATAATCAGCGCCAATTTGGGTCTGCCCAGTTGCCTTGGCAATCCCAAGTGCATACATATCTGTTGCATGAACATCCATTTTCATAGATGGATCCGTGAAGGCGGCTACTTTACTGACAAGCGGGAGTTTTAAGTCCTTTTTATTTTCATTCAAATAAAGTCTTCCAGCTTGCGTCATGCCTAACAAACGTAAATAAGAAGGCGATTCGATTTTACGGCGTATATCATACGTAAATCCGGTGAAAATATGGGTGAGCATGCGTTGAATTCTGGTCCATGTATACCGCTTCGATTTGACTTTATTCATAAACGCATCAAATGTCTCGCTTGTTTCGGCAGCGCGATAAAATAAGTTTTCAATGCCTTCTGTCACGTCAGCGATTTGACTCAGTTTTTCGGGTCCTTCCCGAAGGATGGTAAATCTTAAAAAAGGATAGAATGTATCCCAGTTCCCAAATGATTGGCGTTCGGCTTGCCATTCGCGTAATGCATCATAAGTTTCCGTTGGATAAAATCCTTGTACAGCGTCAAGCGAATTTGATTCGAAAAAAGATTTACGAATTCCAGTAGCGCTTGCGATAGAATTCCCTTCGACTGCATCATCATGATAGTCTGCAACAATACGGGATATGGTCGCAGCTTTCATAGACGATTGGATGTTCTGGGCCGCTTGTAAATAATGAAAACCCAAAATATTATTCGGCTTCGTTAAATCAGCAAAAGTCATATCTGAAGCGGATGATTGAATGGCTTGTTGATATGCCAAATTAAGTGCTTTGGGATAACTAATCCCTTCCTGTACAGATTCTTTAACAGTTTGTTCATATTCATATTCTGCATTGGTTAATAGCTCCAAACTATTGTTAAAAGGTTCTATATTGCCGTCTTCACTTCCAAAACAAAAGGATTGACAGCGTGCGGCATCCAGAATCTGAATGGCTCCTTGTGCAAATACAGGGGCATGTGCAGTTGCGAATGCATAAGGAAGTTCAAATACAAGATCGACGCCGTTTTGAAGCGCCATATTCGTGCGAGACCATTTATCGACAAAAGCTGGTTCTCCTCGCTGCAAGAAATTCCCGCTCATGACGGCGATTACAATGTCTGCATTTGTCGTCTTTCGTGCTTGCGAAGCGTGAAATTTATGTCCATTATGGAACGGATTATATTCAACAATAATTCCAGTTGCTTTCAAAGCTGTCACTCCTTTGTTACAATGATATTATTATACCTATGGGAACGGTGAAGTGACAAGAAAATATCTTGACATCCCTTTGTTCCCATTATATAATCAAGAATGTTGTCTTGAGGTGATCGACATGAAATGGTCCATCAATCAATTGCAGAGATACAGGCAAGGGGACATGCCGTTTGACGAAACGGTTAACCTTGATTCCGTTAAAAAACGGAACCCGGAAATCCGGGATATCAAGCCTATCCATGTAACCGGAAGTTGTACAATTGGCTCGAGTAATCTCGCGTGCCGATTCCGGCTTGAAGGAACGCTGATACTGCCTTGTGCCCGAACGTGGGAAGATGTCGCTTTTCCATTTTTAATTGAATCGACTGAACGATTCAGTTGGGATGAAACGGAACTAGCGGCCGATGATGAAATTCATCAAGTCAGCGGAGACTTTGTTGACTTAACTCCAGTCTTTGAGGAGCTCGTCCTCCTTGAGGTGCCCCTTCAAGTTTACAGCGATGATGCTGAAGATATGAAGACGGCTGAAGGTAAAGGTTGGTCATATGCGACCGACGAGGAGTACAATGCTCGGCTCCAAAAAGAACGTGAAACAAAAGTGGATCCGAGGCTTGCCGGATTGGCAAACTTATTTGAGAAGAAAGACGAATAAGGTAATTCGTTTAAGGAGGTGCCCCAGATGGCTGTACCAAAAAGAAGAACATCTAAAACTGTAACAAAAAAACGTCGTACACATTTTAAACTACAAGTACCAGGAATGGCTACATGTGATAACTGTGGCGAACAAAAGCTAGCACACCGCATTTGTAAATCATGCGGTCACTACAAAGGAAAAGAAATCGTAGGCGAATAATTAAATTCGTATACATAGAGAATGTTTTTGAACGTACTCTATAAAGGCTACCGTGAGACCATGGATCTCGGTAGCCTTTTTTCTATGCGAAAAATTCCTTCAATTGGTATACTTGATTTATCATAACGGAGGTGCAATTTATTTGGCATTCAAAATTACAATCGAAGCAAACATTGCGACATTCATGATTGATCGACCTAAAATGAGAAATGCTATAAATACAGAAGTAGTCGATGGGCTTGAATCATTTTTAGAGAAGATCGAAAATAATTCAGACATCTCATTCGTTGTCATCACGGGGGCGGGCGACCGTGCGTTTTGTTCAGGAGGAGATTTGGTTGAATACCAGGACCTTCAAACTGCAGACGATTCGTTTCCGATGCTCAGCCGAATGGCAGGCCTCTTGCATCGAGTCGCGACGCTTCCGATGCCTGTGATTGCTCTGGTGAACGGAACCGCTGTCGGCGGCGGCTGCGAGCTTGCAACAGCATGCGATTACCGTGTTGTTTCAGAAAAAGCAAAAGCGGGTTTCATACAGGGAACACTCGCGATCACAACCGGTTGGGGCGGCGCTACATTATTATTCGAGAAATTCGGCAAGCATGACCAAGTATTCCGTTTATTATCCGAAGCAGAAGTTCATAGCGCACAAGAAATGTTAGAGATTGGATGGGCGACTGAATTGTATAGCGGGACTGCAGAAGAGGGACTGGAAATGTTTCTAGAGAAGATGTTGAAAATACATCCATCGGTCCACAGAGCCTATAAAACCATCGCGATCCGTAAATGGACTGCGGATTTTATCAAAGACCGAATGGTGGGAGAAGCTCAGCATTGCTCAATTCTTTGGGAAAGCGAAGCACATCATGATGCAGTCAAACGCTTTTTGCAATGAAGCCTGATTTTAGCGAATGAAAATAGACTAATTTCAGACAAAGGTTGAAAACGGTTTCACTTATCGTATAAACTAGTAAGTGAATGGGAGATTCCACTTTCAAAAAGTTTGGGGGATGAAATACATGAAAAAGATACTGATTGCAAATCGTGGGGAAATTGCAAGTAGGATGATACATACGTGCAAACGTCTTGGCATTGAAACAATTGCGATTCATTCTGAAGCTGACGAAAATATGCCGTTTGTAAAAGAAGCGGATGCAGCGTTTTTAATCGGGCCACCGCCGGTACAGCAGTCATACTTAAAAGGGGAAGAAATTTTAGAAATTGCGATTCGCGAAGGGGCGGATGGCATTCATCCAGGGTATGGGTTGCTGTCTGAAAACGCCGATTTTGCATCTCAAGTGACAGAAGCAGGTTTGAAATTTATTGGACCGGACGCTTTGACGATTTCTGAGATGGGGGACAAAGTCGGCTCGAGGTCTACGATGAAGGCCGCATCCGTTCCAGTTGTACCTGGGACTGACGACGGCGTGGATTCACTAGAAGAAGCACTTAGTGTCGCAAAAACAATCGGATATCCGATTATGTTGAAGGCGAGTGCAGGTGGCGGCGGGGTCGGTATGGTGCGTTGTGAAAGTGAGCAAGCGCTCAGTCAACAGTTCGATTCGGTGAAAAGTCGCGCAAAAATGTATTTTGGTAATGATCTCGTTTTCATTGAAAAGTATATTACAAATGCCAGACATATTGAAGTCCAAATTTTCGGAGACAATGCTGGAAATATAGTTCATTTATTTGAACGAAATTGTTCCGTGCAACGGCGCAATCAAAAAGTGATTGAAGAATCGCCGTCTCCGAATTTATCGGATGAAACGAGAAGTCGGCTTTATCAGGCAGCGGTGGATGCAGCAAAAGCAGTGAATTATAAAAACGCGGGGACAGTAGAATTTATCGTCGATGAAAATGATGAAATTTACTTCCTTGAAATGAACACAAGACTTCAAGTTGAGCACCCTGTAACAGAAGAAGTTACTGGATACGATTTGGTCGAGTGGCAAATAGAAGTTGCTCGCGGCAATGAACTTCCAGTTAAAAATCAAGATCACATTCAACTTAATGGACATGCACTGGAATTTCGCGTTTATGCGGAAGATCCGAAAACATTCATGCCGTCTCCGGGAACAATCACGAAACTGAATCTCAAAAGCGCTTTGGACGGCATTCGAATCGATAACGGCTACGCAGAAAACGGGAAAGTCACGCCGTTTTATGATCCATTAATTTCAAAAGTGATTGTCCATGGAAAAAACCGTGACGAAGCAATTGAAAAATCGAAAACTTATTTTAAACAAGTTGAAATTGAAGGTTTAAAAACGAATATATCGTTATTTACAGAAGTGTTGAATGAGGAGTCGTTCAAGGCGGGTACTTATACGACGGCGATTCTCACTGACTGGTCGAAAAAATAAGAGGAGGAAATGATTATGACACAATTAAAATCATCAATGGCGGGAACAGTATTCACAGTAAATGTAGCAGTAGGAGAAGAAGTAGCGGCGGGCCAAGTCGTGATTGTTCTCGAATCAATGAAAATGGAAATTCCGGTTGAAGCAGAAACAGCAGGAAAAGTAACAGCTATAAATGTCAATGTTGGCGACTTTGTTAATGAAAACGATGTTCTTGTTACTTTAGGGGAGTAATCGCGAAGAACGTCGTCAACTCATGTTTTAAAAAGGGAAGGGGATTGGGATGGTAGAAAAAGTGGAATATAATAAAAATCTTGATTCGAAACTGAAAGAAATCTTTGCGGGCGGTCATCCGAAATATCACGAACGACTAAAAGAGCAAAAAAAAATGTTTGCGAGAGATCGTTTGGCACTGCTTTTTGATAACGGGGAATACACGGAAGATGGACGTTTCGCAAATTATGAAGCGGGAGACCTTCCAGCAGACGGTGTCGTTACGGCTATGGGGAAAGTTAACGGGCAAACTGTTTGCGTGATGGCAAATGATTCGACAGTTAAAGCTGGTTCTTGGGGTGCTAAAACTGTTGAAAAAATCATTCGGATTCAAGAAATTGCGGAAAAAAATCGTGTACCGATGCTATATCTCGTCGATTCAGCAGGTGCGCGGATCACGGATCAACTTGAAATGTTCCCGAATCGACGCGGCGCGGGGAAGATATTCCATAATCAAGTAAGATTATCTGGTTTCATTCCACAGATTTGTATTTTGTTTGGTCCATCGGCGGCGGGCGGAGCATATATCCCGGCATTTTGTGATCTGCTTGTCATGGTGGAAGGAAATGCATCGATGTATCTTGGCTCACCGCGCATGGCGGAAAAGGTTATCGGTGAAAAAGTGACACTTGAGCAAATGGGCGGCGCTCGCATGCATTGCTCGATTAGCGGGTGCGGAGATGTATTAGCTGCAAATGAAGAAGAAGCAATTGCAGAAGCGCGTCGTTACCTTGAGTACTTCCCGGCAAATTACACAGAAAAACCTGCAATTAAAGATACGATTGAAGCGAAAGCCGGGCGTACATTAGAAGCGATCATTCCAGAAAACCAAAACGCGCCGTTCGATATGTATGAAGCAATCGATGCATTAATCGATGAAGGCAGTTTCTTCGATGTGAAAAAGCTGTTCGCACCGGAAATTATTACGGGGTTGGCAAGAATCGAAGGGCAGCCCGTAGGAATTATTGCAAATCAGCCTAAAGTAAAAGGCGGCGTATTGTTCGTCGATTCGGCGGATAAAGCAACGAAATTCATCAATTTATGCGACGCGTTTTCAATTCCATTGTTATTCCTGGCTGATGTACCGGGATTCATGATTGGAACTAGCGTGGAACGCGCAGGCATTATTCGCCATGGTGCAAAACTGATTATGGCGATGAGTTCTGCTACAGTTCCGAAAATATCAGTGATCGTTCGAAAAGCTTACGGCGCAGGTTTGTACGCCATGGCGGGTCCGGCATTTGAACCGGATGTTTGTATCGCGCTTCCAACCGCGCAAATCGCGGTGATGGGTCCGGAGGCTGCTGTTAACGCAGTCTACTCAAACAAAATTGAGTCCATTGAAGATCCGAAAGAAAAACTTGCCTTTGTTCAAGAGAAGCACAGGGAATATCAAGAAGAAATTGATATTTATAAAATGGCCTCGGAAATGATTATCGACGATATCATCGAGCCGTCGGACTTAAGAAGTGTCCTTGCTGATCGATTCAAATTGTATAGCACGAAAGAAATTGCACAAGCACCGAGAAAACATCCGGTATATCCTGTATAATAGAAAAATAGAGTAACGAATAGGCCCGCTAACATGCGGGCTTATTTATATGAGAGGAGAATTTGGGAGATGGATGTCGTAATTGTCGGGGGTGGGTCGGTCGGATTACTACTTGGCTCATATTTATCGGAATCTGGCCTAAAGGTCACAATGGTCGTTCGAAGGGAAGAACAATCAAGCGAACTTAATAAGAAGGGAATTCGAAGAGTGAATGAAGATGGTTCTGAATCTGTATTCCGTGTTTATGCGACGACTGCTTTTCCAATGGATAATCAAGATAGTGTCTGGATAATCGCCGTGAAATATATTGATCTACAGCAATTATTAATCCAACTGGATCGTTTAGAAATCAAAAATCCCATGTTATTCATTCAAAATGGACTCGACCATTACAGCTTGGCGAACGACACATCGCTTCCGCATCTTGCATTTGCAACTGTTGAGCATGGAGCACGCAGGCTTAACGACAATACTGTGCAACATAACGGAGTAGGTCTCGTGACAATTGGAGCGGGGAGAGGTGATTCAACTGTTTTCGATATAATTGAAAACGCGCATTCAGGGAACTTTCCAGTAAAGAGGCATGCGGATGCAGAATTTGTATTGATGAGAAAAGTTTTGATTAATTGCATGATTAATCCATTAACCGCGATACTTGAAGTGGAAAACGGCGAACTGCTGACAAATCCATCATGTCATGAACTTTTTGTATCTTTATATGACGAACTTATCAATGCATTTCCGGAGATGGAACCCCATCTTTCGCTGGAAGCAGTGTCAGCCGTCTGCCAAAAAACTGCACATAATAAATCATCAATGTTGTCTGACCGGCTAGCGGGTCGCCCGATGGAAATAAAAACAATCATCACAGCGGTAATTGAAAAGGCTCATGCATTACATAAAAGCGTTCCCCTTCTAGCCATGTTAGAAAAAATGCTTTATGCAATTGAAAGCAAGGGAGAAAAACTATGACGGCTACCATTTTATCAGTACTGTTTGGTGTTCTCATATTTTGTCCCTATATCATCACGATTCTAATCCTTATGATCTACAGACGATTAGGTACGGCGCCGGCATCTGTACTAGGCCAAGCAGCTGATTTAACTACGCCATTTCTATTTCTCTCGGTATATATTATTTCACGAACGATTTACGGAGATTTAGTTGGCGTTTACATAGCAATCACCTCGATTATCATTATTATCATCTATTCAATTGTCGAAAAGATGAACGTTAAAGAATTTCTGATCAAACGTTTTTTCCGAAAGGTTTGGCGATTATTTTTCCTTTTATTATCTTCTTCGTATGTTATTTTGCTACTTATCGGCCTGGTACTAAAAATTATGGAATATACGCTATAAGCGTTTATTTTTAATCATGCCCTTTAAAATGATATACTTTGGATAATTAGGAACGTTAAAAAGGGGCTCGCATATGAAAGTGGAGAATATCGCATTACAAGAACAAAATAAAGTAATGCAATCATACAATCATGATAATGAATTTATACATACGTATTTCGATTATGAAAATAAAGAAAGTTCATACCCAGAAAGACTGGCTGAATTATCAACACGCAATTTTAAACGCAAACAACTTGCAGAAACGGTTCGTTCTTTTATGGAGCCGTTTGGAATTTCACAAAGTGCCCACGAGCATTTGGTTGAACTCGAGGAAGATGCTGTTACAGTAATCGGCGGGCAACAAGCCGGCATACTTACGGGTCCTTTATATTCCGTACATAAAGCTATTTCAGTAATATTACTCGCAAAAAAACAACGCCAACATTTAGGCGTCCCAGTCGTTCCGGTTTTTTGGGTGGCGGGCGAAGATCATGATATTAATGAAATAAATCATGTCTATACAAATACAGCTGGACGTGTCACAAAAGAACAAATTCAAGATAAGTTCGTTTTGAAATTAATGGCATCTGATGCTACGTATGATCAGATAGAAATGAAAAAGTATGTTGAAACGATTTTTAGCAAGTTCGGTGAGACGGCATATACCAAACCGTTGTTGGAAGAAGTTTTAGCTGCTGTGGATAAAGAAAATACGTTTACAGGTTTCTTCGTTCGATTGATGAATGGCCTATTTGCAGAGGAAGGATTATTATTCATCGATTCAGCATACAAACCTTTACGCGAGCTGGAAAGCGAGTATTTCCAACTTCTCATCCAAGAATCGGAAACCATTGCGGCAGCAATTGTCGATAAGGAATCAATGTTCGATTCCGAAGGGTATGGGAGGCCGTTTGATGCAGAAGGAGACGCTTCGCATTTATTTTACGTGCATGAAACTGGCCGCATGTTGCTGACGCGAAGAGATGAGTATTACGTGAACGAAAGTGCAGGACTTCGATTTACAACTGAAGAAATGTTGGAAATCGCAAAAGAGTCACCATTTCTTTTAAGCAATAACGTCGCAACGAGGCCCCTAATGCAGGACTTGGTATTTCCCGTTCTCGCATTCGTAGGCGGGCCCGGAGAAATTACCTATTGGGCATTGCTAAAAGAAGCATTTCACCAGCTCGAAATAAAGATGCCGATCATCATCCCGCGGCTATCGATAACGCTAGTTCCAAGAGATACGGATAAGGCACTAAAAGAGAAATCATTGACATTCCAAGATGTCATTTCGGGCGAAGTCACGGGGGCACGCGAAGAATTTATCGCGACATTGCAAAATAAACAATTTGAACAAGCAGTAATCGAAGCGGAAAAAGTTCTAAAAAAGGAATACGAAAAAATCGGTCGTACAATCGATTCCGATGAACAAATGATGAATGATATGTTAAAAAAGAACTTGAACTTCCATAAACTTCAATTCAACTATTTAAAAGCAAAGTCCGAAGAAGCGTTACTCATTAAACATGAAGTCGCTCTTCGTAAATTTAGTCTGATAGAAACGAACTTATATCCAAACAATGGTCTTCAAGAAAGAAGTTACACGCCATACAAATATATGAATGAATATAGTCCAACTCTTATTAAAGATTTGTTAGATCTCCCATTGGAATTTGATGGAACTCATAAATTAATTTACTTTTAACAAGTATCACTCCAATCTGCATACTCATGCGGTTTGGAGTGTTTTTTTATTGGAGTTTTTACTAAATAGGTCTATTGACTTTCATTTCCATCAAATGAAATCGCGACGTCTGTTTTTCCGTTAAATAGGGAAACTCCCCCACAAAGTTCCTAAGTCTAAGAAATCGCGGTATTATCTCATTGAAACAAGTACTATTTACGCATTTTCAACGAAAACATAAAGAAATACCGAATAGTGGTGGAGGAATGTGGGGGGATGTGGTACATTTATTTTACATGGTGGGGTGAGAGTATGTTCATGGGTGAATATCAACACACAGTAGATACAAAAGGTCGCCTGATCGTTCCGTCGAAATTCAGGGAACATTTGGGTGGTAATTTCGTGTTGACTCGTGGCCTAGATAACTGTCTGTTTGGTTATCCTATGGATGAATGGAAAATACTCGAAGAAAAACTCAAAGCCTTACCTGTAACAAAGAAAGATGCACGAGCATTTACTCGATTCTTCTTTTCCGGCGCAACAGAAGTGGAATTGGACAAGCAAGGCCGCATCAACATTCCAGCATCACTGCGCAACTATGCAAAAGTCGAAAAAGATTGTGTTGTCATCGGCGTATCCGGACGTATCGAAATTTGGTCGAAACCACTATGGGATACCTACTATGACGAGTCCGAAGAATCTTTCAACGACATCGCAGAAAACATTATCGACTTTGATTTTTAACTTAAGAAAGTAGGCGGACTCAATTGTTCAATCACACAACGGTATTGCTCGAGGAAGCCGTCGATGGTTTAAATATAAAAGAAGACGGCATATACGTTGACTGCACACTTGGCGGTGCGGGGCATAGTATAGAAATTGTAAAAAGGCTTTCAGAAAAAGGCCGTCTCATTTGTTTTGATCAAGACACTTCCGCTATCGAAGTAGCAAAAGAACGACTTAAAGATTATTTGACAAACGTAACTTTCATTCATTCAAATTTCAGGTATTTAAAAGAAGAGCTTGCAAATATCGGAATTACCCATGTTGATGGCATTCTTTATGATTTAGGCGTCTCATCACCGCAACTTGATACACCTGAACGTGGATTTAGCTACAACCATGACGCGCCGCTCGACATGCGCATGAATATGGAAGCAACATTGACAGCTCATGACGTGATTAATAATTGGTCTTATGAGGATCTTGTACGAATCTTCTTCCGCTACGGAGAAGAAAAATTTTCAAAAGGGATCGCAAGGAAGATTGAAGCAGCCCGCGAAGAATCTCCAATTGAAACAACAGCTGAACTTGCTGAGTTAGTGAAAAGTGGAATTCCGGCCGCGACAAGACGTACTGGAGGTCATCCAGCAAGAAGAGTGTTCCAAGCAGTTCGAATCGCTGTAAATGATGAGTTAGGGGCGGCAGAAGATTCTATATCGGATGCAATTACCTTGCTCAATCCCGGTGGTCGAGTTTGCGTGATTACTTTCCATTCATTGGAAGACCGTTTATGTAAAGCGATTTTTCGCGAGGCATCTTCTTTACCAGAAATGCCGCGTAATCTACCGATAATTCCTGAAGGAATGAAACCTTTATTAAAACAAATTACGAGAAAACCAATTATTCCAGATCCGAAAGAGATAGAAGAAAACAAACGTGCCAGATCGGCTAAATTAAGGATTGTCGAAAAAAACAAATGAGGAGGATAACGAATGGCGATAGAGCAGAGAGTGATGGTTTCACCGCAAAGAGAATATGAAACTCATGATTTACCGAAACAACAACCGAAAATCAGGCGCAGAAAAAAGATATTTTCAACCGGAGAGAAATTCCTTTTTGTATTATTTACGGCAGTTCTCGTTCTTTTCGCATCAATGATCTTACATACTGAAAGCCAATTAAATGATGTGAACAGAGAAGTACAAGCACTTAGCGGGAAGATCGAGGAAACAACAAAACAGAATACGGAATTGTCCATCCAAGTGAAAGAGCAATCTACCTATGAAAGAGTATGGGAGAAAGCTAGAGAGCTTGGTTTGAATCTAAACGAAAAAAACGTTAAGGTTGTGCCTGGACGATGAAGAAGAAATTCAGATTCCAATGGGGAGCCTTTCTAATGTTTATCGTTTATGGAGGGCTCTTTTTCTTATTATTTGGAAGGATTGTTTTTATCCAAGTAACTGGCGAAGCCGAGGGAAAAGTCCTTGCTTCAATGGCTGAAAATAAATATTCCAGAGAATCGATACTTACCGCAGACCGCGGGAAAATTATTGATCGTAATGGTGAACTGATTGCTTCCGATACGTTAAGTTATCGACTTGTAGCAGTTTTAGATGAAAAATTAAGCGATTCAAGAGTGACTAGACATGTCGATGATCCCGAAAAAGCGGCCGAAGTACTTGCAAACTACCTTCCACTCGAAAAAGATGAGTTGGTTGAAAGATTGACTAGAAGCGAAGAACAAATTAAAGAAGGGAAAAAGAAACAAGTCGAGTTTGGCAGCGCGGGACGAAATATTAGTCACGAAACTGTTTTGGCAATCAGGGAAGAAAAGGTCCCTGGAATACAATTTATCGAATATAAAAAAAGGTTTTATCCGAATGGAAATTTCGCGTCTTATTTAATAGGATTTGCCCAAGAGGAAGAGGATGACAAAGGCATCATTTCTACAGTTGGGAAAATGGGGCTCGAAGCGACCTACAATAAACAATTAACTGGGGAAGATGGCAAAGTAAATTTCAAGTCTGATAGATTTGGAGTTACACTACCAAAAGCCGATAAGCAAATTGTGCCTGCTAAAGATGGTCTTGATATTAAACTTACAATCGATAAAACGATTCAAAACATAGTTGAAGATGCTATGAATGAAGTCGATAAAGAATACTCGCCGGATAAAATGTCGGTCATCGTGGCGAATCCGAAAACCGGCGCAATTCTAGCGATGAGTCAACGCCCATCATTTGATCCATCAACTCGTGTTGGATTGACATCGAATTGGCTCAATGAAGCTATCCAAAATACGATTGAGCCAGGGTCCACGATGAAAATATTCACTTTGGCCGCGGCCATTGAAGAGAATAAATGGGATCCAAATGCAACCTTTAAATCAGGACAATATACGCTTTACGACCGTACCATTCGCGATCACGTACGAGGCGGTTGGGGGACGATTTCTTTTCTTGAAGGATTTCAACGTTCATCAAACGTTTCCATGGCTTATTTATTGGAACGGTTAGGCGACCGGGAATTCATAAAGTATATGAATAAATTTGGGTTTGGAGCCAAAACAGGTATTGATTTACCGAAAGAATCTTCAGGAATCATTCTAGATCGATTTCCTTCCGAAAGGTTAACGACATCATATGGTCAAGGTTCAACAGTAACGCCGATACAAATGATTCAAGCCGTAACGGCGATTGCGAACGACGGAATGATGATGCAACCTTATGTAATCGATGAAATATACAACCCGAATACGGAAAAAGTTGTAGAAAGTAAAGAGCCGGAAAAGAAGGGGCAAGTAATTTCTAAAGAAACAGCCCAAAAGGTTAGAGAAGTTTTAGCGACAACAGTTACATCTGACGCAGGAACGGGTAAGAGATTCGCCTTGAATGGTTATACAGTCGGAGGCAAAACAGGCACTGCAGAAATACCAAGTCCGAATGGCGGTTATTTAAGCGGCGGCTCTAATTTTTTATATTCCTTCATTGGAATGGCGCCTATTGAAGATCCGCAATTGGTAACGTATGTATTGGTGCAACATCCCAAGTTGGATGCTGGAGAATACGGCTCTGATCCCGTATCGAAACTTTTCACTACAATTATGGAAAGCAGTTTGAAATACTTGAATATTGTTCCGGATGATATTGAAGAAGTTGAAACTAGCAATCTAGGCAATTTCCTAAAAGCAGATTCTGCGAAAGCGATTGAGAAGCTGAAGGTAGATGGTTTTTCGCCTGTACTTATCGGTGAGGGCGGAAAAGTTACTAGTCAATATCCAGAAAATGGCGCGGTACTTACACCCGGATCCGTCGTATTATTAAAAACTGAAGGTCAAACGACTTTGCCAGATTTCACGGGATGGTCGAAAAAAACATTGTTATCCTTTAAGATGTTATCAGGTCTTGATATAAGAATTACGGGGGACGGTTTTGTCACCGAACAAAGCCTCACAGCCGGAACAGTGCCAGGGGAAGACGAACCCATCGTTATCAAATTGCAAAGACCATCTGAAATTTATAAAATAAAACCGGAGGACGCGGAAGAAATGGATGATATTATCGGCGGCTGACGAATAGCGCCCGTTGCCACTTCATAAGTTAGTAGAAAATGTGAGGTGTGTCGGCGCTGCGTAAAATCATAGAGTTACAGTCCAAAAAGAGATTGCGGGCAATCTTTGTCCTATTCATTTTATTATTCGGCATGGTTATACTAAAGTTATTTCATGTTCAAATTATTCGGCATGAATTTCTAAAAAGTAAAGCGGAAGAGAATTGGGATCTTGAAATTCCTTTTGGCGGAATGCGAGGCAATATTATCGACCGAAATGGCGAGCTGATTGTCGGTAACCAATTGGCGCCAACGCTTTATTTTATGCCTTCCCAAAATAAAGATATAAAAGATGTTGCCACGACACTGGGAAGGATTTTGAAAACGGATGTTGCAGCTCTTGAGGAGAAACTATCAAAGAAAACTTATATGGTTAAAATAGCTCCTGAAGGGAAAAACATTTCGAAGGATCAAGCAGATGAAATTGCCAAACTCCAAATTGCCGGTCTGTATACAGGCGTGGATTTTGTCAGGCATTACCCAAACAAAGAGTTGTTATCAAGATTATTGGGATTTACGGGGTATGATGGGCAAGGATTGGCCGGAATTGAATATGCTTATGATGAAATACTACAAGGCACCGGGGATCGAATTCGATTATATACTGATGCAAAGGGTGTTCCTTTACCTCATGTAGATGATGGGTTCAGGACAGGAGATAAAGGTGCTTCTATCGAATTAACCATTGATCTTCGAATTCACAAAGTTGTTGAACGTGAATTGCGGCAAGCCATGGAGAAATTTGAAGCGACTCAAGCACTTGCCATCGTGATGAATCCCAAAACTGGTGAATTATTATCTGTGGCATCTTTTCCGACCTTTCATCCAGCAGAATATCAAAAAATAGATCCTAGTATTTATAATCGTAACTTGCCAGTTTGGATGACATTTGAACCGGGTTCGACATTTAAAATAATTACGCTTGCTGCTAGTATAGAAGAGCAATTGATTGACCTGGAAAAAGGACAGTTTCACGACCCGGGTTATACGATGGTAGCCAATGCAAGACTTCGTTGTTGGAAAAGAGAAGGGCATGGTTCCCAAACTTTTTTAGAAGTCGTTGAAAACTCATGTAACCCGGGTTTCGTAGAAATGGGCAGACGTTTAGGCGGAGACAAATTAGATAAATACATTCGGGATTTCGGATTTGGTCAAACGACAGGTTCAGGAATTGCAGGAGAATCTAAAGGTATTTTATTTTCAAAAGAGGGATTTGGACCCGTGGAACAAGCGACAACTGCGTTCGGGCAGGGAATTTCGGTAACGCCTATTCAACAAGTTCAAGCTGTTGCCGCAGCCATTAATGGCGGTAATCTATATAAGCCGTATATTGTGAAAGAAATTGTAGATTCTAACGGAAAGTCGATTCAAACATTTGGTCCGGAACTCAAAAAGAAAGTAATCAGCGAAGAAACTTCAAAAGAAGTCAGGCATGCACTGGAATCAGTTGTAGCAAACGGCTCTGGCCGCAATGCTTATACAGATGGACTGCGTGTTGGCGGGAAAACGGGTACCGCTCAAAAAGTGGTAGACGGACGCTATAAAGATGGTGAATATATTGTCTCATTCATCGGTTTTGCGCCCGCGGATGATCCGGAACTTCTCGTCTATGTCGCTATTGATAACCCGCACAATTCGGTTCAGTTCGGAGGCGTGATTGCCGCACCGATTGTTGGAAGAATTATCGAAGAAATAGCTCCGGTAGTCGGTATTACAAAGCGTGAAAATCAACTTGAAAAAGAGTATCGTTGGGGAGACGCGCTCACTCATCGAGTTCCGGATCTTACAGGGATGACGAGAGAGACAGTCCGAAACCAACTGTATACGTATCGAATAGAATGGCATGGTAATGGTGAAAAAGTTAAATACCAATTACCTGCGATCGATACGCTTATCACTGTTGACGATATTATTCATGTTTATACGGAATAATATTTCGGATGCTCTTAAAAATTTTATGCGAAGTCTGAACCAGCAATATGTTCTTAACTGTTTCAGAAATAGAAGGAGAAAAAATCATGACACTCGTTACTACATTGACGGCCATGGCTGTCGCATTTACCATATCAATATTATCAGGGTTTCTAATCATACCAGCCCTGAGACGAATGAAGTTTGGTCAGAGCATTCGTGAAGAAGGCCCGAAAGCCCATCAGAAAAAGGCGGGAACGCCGACGATGGGCGGGCTTATTTTCCTTACTTCAATTATTCTATCAACCCTTATACTGTCATACATAAACGACGTACTGACGACGCAAACAATCGTATTGCTATTAATTCTCGTTGGCTTTGGATTGATTGGATTTTTAGATGATTTTATCATAGTTGTCTTAAAAAGAAATCTTGGTTTAACATCACTTCAAAAATTGATTGGCCAAATCCTTGTTGCGATTATTGCGTTTTTCCTCTTGAGAATGGGACCATTTGAAACAACGGTGAACATCCCATTTACAGCGATTGATATTGATCTTGGAATCATGTATATTGCATTTCTTATATTTTGGCTCGTGGGTTTTTCCAACGCTGTCAACATTACGGATGGACTTGATGGACTTGTTGCGGGTTGTTCGGCAATTTCTTTCGCAGCATTTGGTGTACTTGCCCTTCATTATGGGCAAGAAGATATAGCCACATTCACATTCGTGGTCACGGGTGCCATGCTCGGATTTCTTCTCTTCAACAGCAAGCCTGCAAGAGTGTTTATGGGAGATACAGGTTCACTAGCGCTCGGCGGAGCACTTGCCATGATTTCGATTCTGATAAAACAAGAAGTATTGTTATTATTAGTTGGAATTGTTTACGTCGTGGAAACTTTATCAGTTATTATTCAAGTCATTAGTTTTAAACTGACAGGAAAACGCGTATTTAAAATGAGTCCAATCCATCACCATTTTGAACTATCAGGATGGTCGGAGTGGAAAATTGTACTCGTATTTTGGGGTATTGCAGCCTTAGCGGCAATCGTTCCTGTACTGTTGGAGGTGTTATAAGATGAAAAGTACATTGCAATTCAAAGATAAAAAAGTACTGGTTCTAGGTCTTGCGAAAAGTGGATACGCAGTGGCTAAATTACTTAATTTATTAGGTGCTGACATCACTGTCAATGACTCGTCACCCGAGAAAGGGAATAAAGAGGCCGCTGAATTACAGTCTGAAGATATTTCAGTTATTTGCGGAGGCCATCCTCCCGGTATTTTGGACGAAGGATTTAGTTTAGTTATTAAAAATCCAGGGATACCTTATACCAATCCAGTTGTTAAGGATGCAATCGAAAGAGGAATTCCCGTTTGGACGGAAATAGAGCTTGCTTATAAAATTAGTGAAGCGCCAATCATCGGAATAACTGGATCGAATGGGAAAACAACGACAACAACTTTACTGTTTCACATGCTTAGTATCGGTAATAAGCGCCCATTAATTGCGGGCAATATAGGCACAGTGTCATGTACCGTTGCACAAGATGCAACGCCTGACGATGTAATTGTACTTGAGGCATCATCCTTTCAACTTATGGGGACAGAAACATTTAGACCGAAAATCGCGATTTTGACAAATATATATGATGCGCATCTTGATTATCACGGAACTTCGGATGCTTATGCCGAGGCAAAGGCTGAAATCACGAGTAATCAACTCGAAGATGATTTTTTCATTTACAACGATGAACAAGAAGCTGTTCGGGAAATTGCGTTAAAATCACGGGCGATATTAATTCCGTTTTCTGTTAGCGAGAAAAAAGAAATCGGTATATCTGTCGATGAAACTTATATATATTGGAACGGGACTCCTTTTATTAACCGCTCAATCATTAAATTGCCGGGACAGCATAATCTTGAAAATATATTATCTGCAACGGCAGCCGCAATATTAATGGGATGCAACAAAGAAGCGATTGAAGATGTGTTAGCTTCCTTTACAGGCGTTAAGCATCGGATGCAGTTTGTGAAAGAATTAAAAGGTAGAAAGTATTTCAATGACTCCAAAGCGACAAATACGTTAGCTACTAAAAGTGCGCTTGCCGCGTTTGATGTGCCGACTATATTAATAGCCGGCGGGTTAGACAGGGGACATTCCTTCGAAGAGTTAAGGCCTTTTATGGGGAATGTGAAAGCAGTCGTGGCACTCGGCGAAACCCGAGAAAGATTTGCCGAATTTGCATCCTCATGTGGGATTCAACAAATTTTAGATGCCGGGACTATGGAAGATGCCGTTCGCCTCGCGCATTCCCTTTCTGAAGTTGGAGATGTCATATTATTATCTCCTGCAAGTGCTAGTTGGGATCAATACGCAAGTTTTGAAGTTCGCGGCGATGCGTTTATAGAGGCAGTTATGTCGATTTAAGTAGTAAATACTGACCGTGGAAGGATGCGTTAACTGGAAAAGAAATTGAAGATAGCGTTTGTCTTATCGGCAATCGCATTATCGTGTATAGGATTGGCTTTCGTCCATTCCGCAGGTTCTTATTGGGGTACCGTTTATTACGCAAATTCTTCTCCTTTTATTATCAAACAATCGATTCATATGGTAGTATCCATGGGTATTGCATTTTTCATCATGAAAAGCCCGCTGACATCAAAAGAAAAAACATGGACGATTATCTATTGGCTAGTGATAGTAGCGCTTATAGCAGTTAAAATACCCGGTATTGGTGCTTTTCGTAATGGTTCTCAAAGTTGGATTGTATTTGGCCCGCTGAGTATTCAACCAGCAGAATTTGCTAAAATTACTGTGATTACTAAACTAGCAAGTAGTCTTCGGTTTAGAAATAAAGGTAAATATGTTTTCAACCTTAAGGATATCGGCATTATTTTACTGCCAGCCGGGTTGATCATGTTACAACCCGATCTTGGTTCAACTGTAATCCTAATCGTTTCGGCATTCATCGTGTTATTTGTAGCCGGCTACTCATTGCGGTTTTTCACAATAATTGGTGTTGCGGGATTGGTTGCATTTGTCGGGTTAATTGCAGCGGCATCGTATCGACTCGATCGAATCAAGTCATACATCGATCCGTGGAACGATCCGCTCGGTACTGGATTTCAAGGCATACAATCATTATTTGCAATTGCACCAGGGGGACTATTTGGACACGGTTATGGGAATAGCCGGCAAAAGTATTTGTATTTGCCTGAGCCTCAAAATGATTTCATCTTCTCAATTATTGCAGAAGAGTCCGGGTTTTTAGGCGCTACGATTATAATTTCGTTATTTATAGTTCTTCTCGTAGCAACGTTTGGAATTGCCATTAGATCTAAGGACCGCTTTTCATTTCTTGCTGTAACGGGAATGGGGGCAATGATTCTTTTTCAAACCTTTTTAAATATCGGTGTAGTCTCGGGTTTATTGCCCGTCACAGGTGTAACGCTGCCGTTTATCAGTTATGGTGGTTCATCCCTAATGACGACATGGATAGCAGTAGGAATCGTCATGCATTTTATGAATGAAAAGACATAGCGAAATGGAGGGGAGCATTATGGATAAAGTTATCGATATAGAGGAACGAATTCCGTCAATGCGGGAAAAAAGACGCAGAAGAACCAATAAAAAATTCATCTTTATATTGTCGATTTTCGCGCTAGCTCTCCTCGTCATTCTTTATTTCCAATCACCGTTTAGTAAAATTAATAAGGTGACAGTTACGGGTGCTAATTTACATGATAGCGAATTTTACATAGAAACGAGCGGTCTATTAAAGGACAAGTCTTTTTGGGGTTTTACAACAAAGAAAACCGAGGAAGTACTTGCAAACCTCGAAACCGTAAAAAAAGTTTCTGTTTCTCGAAAATGGCTCAATGACATTGATATTAAAATTACCGAATGGGATACAGTTGGCTATATTGAAAAGGATGGTCAGTATAGTTACTTGCTAGAAGACGGCGAAACATTTTCCTCCGATGAATTAAAACCAAGCAATCAAGCGCCTATTTTGATAGGTTTTGATAATTCAGGGAGTCGGAAGAAAGTGACGAAACAGCTCTTGGAACTGGAAAAGGATGTCTACCGATTAATTTCAGAGATCATCCTGAATGAAGAAGGACATGGCTCGACTGACTTAACCGTTTATACAGAAAATGGATATGAAGTACGTGCAATGATTTCAACTTTCGCTGAGAAAATGGCTTATTATCCAGAAATCATCGCTCAATTGAGTGATCATGAAAAGGGCGTTATTGATATGGAAGTCGGCACATTTTTCACGCCATATAGTAAAGTATACGGTTTAAGTGAGGAGGGTGATGAGCGTGCCGAAGAAGAAGAGTGATGCCTACAAGAAAAAAGGTCGGCATATTTTGTTTTCAATCGTGTTTTTAGTTCTTGGTTTCATACTTGCATTTTCATATAAAACGTTGGGGAAAAGTAAGGAAACAATGAACCCTGTATCTGATTCATTTTTACAGGAAGAAAAGTACAGAGAAGAATTAATTTTACAAAAAGAACGAAATAAGGAACTTTCCGATGAAATCGGCGTCAAGCAGGAAGGTATACGGTCATATGAACAATCATTTTCCGATAAGGAAAAAGCTCATGCTGACTTAGTTGAAGAAGCAAAAGATCTTCGCTTGCTGCTTGGTGTAATTCCTGCTACTGGTCCGGGTATCAAAATCACACTGAAAGATGCCGATTATGATCCAGTAGAACAAAATCCAAATGATTATATTGTCCATGAAAGTCACATTTTCAAGGTGATAAATGAATTAAGAATTTCAGGGGCACAAGGCTTGTCGATTAATGGTCAGCGGATTACAGCAAACTCCTTTATAAAATGTACAGGTCCGGTTATTACGGTAGATGGAAAAACATTTCCTGCACCTTTTGTAATCGAAGCAATCGGTGATTCCGATGTACTAGCTTCCTCCTTATATTTAAGGGGAGGCGTTATCGATGGTCTAATCCGCGATAACATTGTCGTCACGACAGAGCAAATGAAAGAAATGAAATTGGCAGCTTTAGGGGAATAAGCTAGTCGCAAGGAGGAGGGAAGGCCCAGGTGCGAAATCAATACAAGTTCTCGATTGTCTTGCTCATAGTAGGGTTTATGGTAGCTGTTCAGTACAATACGGTGAAAAAACCCGAAGTGCGCGATACACGAGACGTTTGGGCAATTCGGCAAGAATTAGCGGCCGAGAAGAAAATCCACTCTGAATTACTCTCCGACCTACGCGAAATGGATAAAACAATAGATATATACGAAGCTTCAAAAGAAGAAAATGCGGGCAAGGCACTTTTGGACACAGTGGACAAGCTTTATGAACAAGCTGGAATGACCGATATGGAAGGCCCTGGGTTGGTCATTCAAATACGTCCTTCCTCGGAAAGTGTAGCATTTGGGTTGCCAATTGAGGGAGTTTCCCCTGATCTCCTAACGCGCTTCATCAATGAGATAAATCGCGTGAAAGGAAATTCAATCGAAATCGACGGGAAAAGATTTACCTCGCTAAGCTCAATCCGTGATATTAACGGCAAGACTACTGTGGATGGCTTAAATGTCTCGGTACCACCATTTAGTGTGAAGATTATAACCCAAACCTTCGCCAATGCTGAAAAAATTCTTAATACATTACATGCTTCAGAAATTCATGATGATTTTTATCTTGATAATTTAATTTTAGAAATTAGTGAACCTGAGAAAGAAATTAAAATACGTGGCTGGAAAGAGCGATATACGAATTTGTTCTTAAAAGAATTGCCGAAAGGGGAATGACCATGTGGTTGCCTATATTGGGGTTGATACTCGGTGTAACTCTTGGACTTTTATCAGACATCCATATCCCGCAAGTTTATGGCAATTACTTATCAATCGCCGTTCTAGCTGCGCTGGATACATTGTTTGGCGGAATACGTGCCCATTTACAGCAAGTGTATGATGATAAAGTATTTGTTTCGGGATTCTTCTTTAACATCGCGCTTGCGGCGGGTCTTGCATTTTTGGGCGTACATCTTGGCGTAGACTTATATTTAGCAGCTATTTTCGCATTTGGTGTACGATTGTTTCAAAATATCGCGGTTATTCGAAGAATTCTTCTAGCCAAATGGACGGAAAAAAGACAAGATTCCAATGCGGAAAATGCCAAATGAAAGGAAACATTTACATAATGCCAAAATTATTTAGACAATACTGTTATAATGCAATAGAATGGTATATAACAATTGAATTTGGAGGTGCCAGTCATTGAACCAATCAGAATTGTACGTTTCATTAGATATAGGATCATCATCAGTAAAAGTACTAATTGGTGAAGTTGATGGCGGGACTCTACATGTTATTGGAGTAGGGAACGTTCAATCAGCCGGAATTCGAAAAGGAACAATAATTGATATTGACGCGACTGTCGAATCGATTAAAAAAGCTGTTGACCAAGCTGAGCGAATGACAGGTATGCAAATTCATGAAGTGGTATTAGGCATACCAGCCAATGGAGTCGTACTTCAAGATGTTAAAGGCGTAGTAGCGGTAAGTTCAGAAAATCGTGAAATTACTGATGACGATCTTGACCGGGTCATGAATTCGGCACAAGTGATGTCTGTTCCGCCAGAACGAGAAATTGTTAATATAATCCCAAAACAATTTATAGTAGATGATTATGGAGAAATAACAGATCCACGAGGTATGATTGGTGTCCGTTTAGAAATGGACGGGACATTATTTACGACATCGAAAACATTGCTTCATAATATTTTAAGATGCGTTGAACGCGCCGGTTTAACAATACGTGATATCTTTTTACAACCTTTGGCTGCGGGAACATTTGCGCTCTCAGATGATGAGAAAAATCATGGGACTGCATTTATTGATATAGGTGGAGGTTCGACGACCATCTCGATTTTCGGTGATGATCGATTTATGTCTACTAGCGTAATACCCGTAGGCGGCGACCACATTACAAAAGATTTATCAATTATTTTAAAAACACCAACCGAACAAGCAAGGAAAATTAAACATCAATATGGCCATGCATTTTATGATGATGCCTCTGACGATGAGCTTTTCGAAGTTCCGGTAATAGGCGCCGACTCTAAAGATCAATACAGCCAAAGATACATATCAGAGATTATTGAAGTCAGGTTAGCAGAACTTTTCGAACTCATTTTGGAAGAATTATATAAGATGGGCGTTCGTGATTTGCCTGGTGGGGTAGTTTTGACTGGTGGAATTACAAAGCTTGATGGAATTCTTCAGTTAGCTAGACACATATTAAAATCGCGCGTTCGTGTGCATACACCAGAATTCATAGGTGTGAGAGAACCAATGTATACGACTGCGGTCGGGCTTATCCAATATGCTTATATGCATGAAGCATATTTTGGTGCAACATCAGATGCTGCACCCGCTTCGATGGTCGAGACATCTGCAACAACGCATACAAACTCGAATAGACAACCTGAAAGAAATCAAGCAAACAAACCTGGTTTATTTAATCGGGCAAAGAAAGTCTTCGATAACTTTTTCGAATAATAGATGACTATAATAGAAAAATCTTGTAAGTAGGATGAGGAGGAGAAACGATGCTAGAATTTGAAACGAACGTTGACTCACTGGCAGTCATAAAAGTGATTGGCGTTGGAGGCGGAGGAAATAATGCCGTTAACCGAATGATAGAGCATGGTGTAGAAGGGGTAGAGTTCATCGCGGTGAACACAGATGCTCAAGCACTAAATCTATCATCTGCTGAAGTCAAATTACAAATTGGAACGAAACTAACGCGCGGTCTTGGTGCTGGAGCTAATCCAGAAGTTGGGAAAAAGGCAGCGGATGAAAGTAAAGAACAAATTGAAGAGGCATTACGCGGTGCGGATATGGTGTTCGTGACTGCCGGAATGGGCGGGGGAACGGGTACAGGTGCTGCTCCGGTAATCGCTCAAGTTGCAAAAGAACTTGGTGCGCTCACGGTAGGTGTCGTTACTAGACCATTTACTTTTGAAGGGCGTAAACGTCAAACACAAGCTATTGGCGGTATTACTGCGATGAAAGAATCGGTAGATACGCTAATTGTTATTCCGAATGATAAATTACTCGAAATTGTAGATAAGAATACGCCGATGCTCGAAGCATTCCGTGAAGCGGATAATGTACTCCGACAAGGTGTACAAGGTATATCCGATTTAATTGCTGTCCCAGGATTGATCAACCTTGACTTTGCTGACGTGAAAACGATTATGTCAAATAAAGGTTCAGCTCTAATGGGGATTGGTGTTTCAACAGGAGAAAACCGTGCATCAGAAGCAGCTAAAAAAGCGATCTCAAGTCCATTGCTTGAAACGTCAATTGACGGTGCCAAAGGTGTGCTTATGAATATTACGGGTGGATCTAATCTGAGCCTCTTCGAAGTGCAAGAAGCGGCGGATATTGTCGCGTCTGCATCAGATGAAGATGTCAACATGATTTTTGGTTCAGTTATTAATGATAATTTGAAAGATGAAATTATCGTGACAGTCATTGCGACAGGGTTTACTGAGGAACAATTAGTTCCAACACGCCCTTCAAGAAGCGCAGGCTTCGGTGCAACGGGTCAGAGTCGTCCACAACCTCGTGAGCCGCAGATTGAACGTCCGCGTCAACAACCGCGTCGTGAGGAGCAGGAGCAGTACCAACAACACGAACCAGAACCAGTTCGTCAACAACAGAGCAACCACGCCGATGACGGATTAGATATCCCAACGTTTTTACGTAACCGTCAACGCCGTAAATAAATATTTAAACATCAAGACTTTCTAGTAGGTTTCTAACTTACTAGAAAGTCTTTTTTTATTTAATAACTAAAATTAACGACAAAAGCAGCACGCGGGAATAAAACAGCGAGATACGGGAATAAGCTAGTCAGTTACGGAGCAACCGACCGCGTTACGGGAATAAACGGTCGCGTTACGGGAATAAAATCTCCGCCCCGCGCGTTGCGGGAACAAACCAACGCGATACGGGAATAAGCTTTTCCGTTACGGGAGCAATCGACCGCGCTACAGGAATAAAATCTCCGCCCCGCACGTTGCGGGAACAAACCAACGCGATACGGGAATAAGTTTTTCCGTTACGGGAGAAATCGACTCCGCTACGGGAATAATATAGTCGACCGAGTGAGAAATATTTTATAACTAAACATACCTGTACTTAACAAATCATATAATCCCGGTATAAAAATAATTGTCGAATAATTTTTTGATTTCGTCGCTCAATCCGACAAACATTTCAATACATGCGTGCTATTGTAATTCATAGGGAGGGCGTCCTATGTATGGTGAGCTGATTATCGGACTTAATATGCTGTTTAATTTTGTAATTCTCTCATTCGCAAATAAAGTAGCCAATGCTGGAGCGACATATGGACGCCTACTCATAGCCAGTTTACTAGGCGCGATTCCAGTAACATTTTTTCCGTCCTCGACAATAGCTATACTAGTTTCCTTTTTATGTATGACAATCTATGCGTTTGGAATAGGACTGGATCAGTGGAAAAATTCCGCAATCATGGTTCTAATCGGAGCAGTAGTTGCAGGTGGATTACTAACAGTGTTTCAAACTAGAATATCCACACCGAACGGAAGTATCTCAATTTTTATCTACGCGGCTGTCGCCTACATTTCCCTTTATTTAATGAAAAGTAAATGGTTAGACGTTCGAACAGTACGACGTGTTTCAGAATTAACCGCGGACTCGACACTTTGTATATGGAATGAAAAGATTCAGCTTACCGTCTTTGTCGATTCCGGAAATAGTTGCACTGAACCGCTATCAGGAGCACCTGTTCATTTTGTTTCGTTTCGCCTGTTAGAAGATGCTATCCCGGATGAATTAAAAAAAACTTTATTATCTTGGGATCCACAAGGACCTTCTACATTAACGGAATTTCCCGAGGAGTTTTTGAGGAGCATTCGACTTATTAAGCTTATGACGGTGCAGGGAAATTCATGGGCAGTCGGCATCAAATTTGAAAAATGGACAATCGAAGGAGGAAATGAACTCGAACAAGGTTATATCGTTTTAACAAAAGATGATCGCCGCTATCCGAATGGCGCTGGAGCAATTTTACACGTTTCGGCAATGGAAACAATAATTGAAGAAAGGGGAACTGTTCATGCTGCATAAAGCAAAAAAGTGGTTGTCGATTATCACATCATTTTTAAAAAGGAAGAAAAACGCTACGTATTATATTGGAGGACATGGTGCACTTCCAAAGCCATTAACCAGGGAGGAAGAAGCGGTAACAATCCGTGCGTTTATGGAAGGAGATATGGATGCCCGCGATACGTTAATTGAAAAGAATTTGCGTCTTGTCGTTTATATTGCGCGTCGATTCGATAATACCAATACACATATTGAAGACCTTATTAGTATTGGAGCAATTGGACTTATAAAGGCGATTGAAACGTTTAAGCCAGATAAAAACATCAAACTTGCGACATATGCTTCACGATGTATTGAAAATGAAATACTAATGCATCTTCGTAAAACAAACAGAACAAAATCGGAAATTTCTTTTGATGAGCCGTTGAACTCTGATGCGGATGGAAATGAACTATTATTGTCGGACATCCTAGGGACAGAGGCTACGATTATTATTGATAATGTCGAGCGCAAAATTGAGCGACAACATATGATTGAAGCAATTCGGACGCTGGACGATCGGGAACGATATATTATGGCTTGCCGTTTTGGATTAACTGGAAAAATCGAAATGACTCAAAAAGAAGTAGCGGAAATGCTCGGTATTTCTCAGTCCTATATATCACGTCTTGAAAAAAAGATTATATTGGAATTACGTGAAATGTTAAATCACCCAATTGCATAATGGTTGAAATTGGAGCAATTGATTTTCGCATATTTCTCTTTTCTGCGGATAGACTATTTCGTACAGTCATCTACAGAATGTGGAGGAAAAGCGAATGGCACGTACAAGAGTTGAAATATGCGGAATCGATACATCTGAATTGCCATTACTCTCGAACGAAGTAATGCGAGAAACATTTGTCCGATTACAAAGTGGTGACATGTCCGCGAGGGAAGAACTTGTAATTGGAAATTTACGCTTAGTTCTAAGCCTAGTTCAAAGATTCATTTACCGAGGTGAACAAGCGGATGATTTGTTTCAAGTTGGGTGTATTGGACTTTTAAAGTCAATTGATAACTTTGATTTGAAACACAATGTTCGGTTTTCAACGTATGCTGTTCCAATGATAATAGGAGAGATCAAAAGGCATTTACGCGATCATCATGCAATTCGGGTGTCAAGATCGCTTCGAGATATCGCGTATCAAGCAATGAGAGCGAGAGAAGAATTTATAAACGAAAAACAACAAGAACCGCGACTCTCCGATTTGGAAGATGCGACAGGAATACCGGCAGATGAAATTCTTTATGCACTTGATGCAATACAAGATCCAATGTCGCTCCATGAACCAATGAACGGGGGCGAAGGTGATCCCGTGTTCTTGATGGACCAACTACAAGATAAGACTGTATCCGAAGAAAGATGGCTGACATATGTTTCGGTAAAAGAGACGGTTTCATCAATGAACGAACGACAACAAAATATCCTTTCAAAGCGATTTTACCTCGGTCAGACGCAAACGGAAATTGCTCAAGAACTCGGTATTTCGCAAGCACAAATTTCTAGACTTGAAAAGAGTGCGATTAAGACAATTAGAGATGGGATGGAACAAGATATCTAAATTCACTTATCAGATGTCTGTTACCTAGCTTATAGAATTTGGCGTAATTAATACTTTTAACGCAATGCAGACAATGCATTGCGTTATTTTCTATTTATAAGCATATATTCAGGTAAAGGAGTGTTGATATGAAGTTTTCCGAAATTCAAAAAAAAGAAGTGATTGACGCTACGAAAGGTTCTTTTCTTGGTTATGTTCAAGACGCGACAATTGATGTCGCGAACGGGAAAGTAGAATCTTTACACGTTAACATTGGAGAAAGAAGTCTTTTTTTCGATTCGAAACAAAAAAACGTGAAGAAAATTCGCCTGAAGGATATTTCAATAATCGGGAAAGATATTGTGCTCGTTGGCAAGAAAGGTGGAAAAGAATGATATTTCATTGAAAAGTGAAGCTTGGCTTGGTACAATGAAATGAAAGATATATGAAAAGTAGTGATTAGAATGGGCAATCTTCAAAAACGTATACAGGAAATTAAAGAAAATATTTCAGAAGCATGTAATAAAGTTGGAAGAGAGCAATCCGAAGTTACTGTTGTTGCTGTAACGAAAAGTGTTTCCGTGCAAAGAGCGGCGGAAGTCGTTCATGAAGGAATCATAAATCTTGGTGAAAACCGCGCCGAAGGTCTCGTCCAGAAACAGCGAGACATGCAAGATTCAGATGTCTCATGGCATTATATCGGGAATATTCAAAGCAGAAAAGTTCGGGATATTGTTGGAGACATAAGCTACCTGCATTCATTAAGTAGAAAAAGCATCGCAAAAGAAATTCAAAAGCGAGCCTCCAAACCGATTAATTGTTTCGTGCAAGTAAATGTTTCGGGAGAAGAGTCTAAATCGGGTGTTTCACCGGAGAATCTAGAAAGCTTTATAAATGAACTAGCTGATTTTGATAAGATTCGCGTCGTCGGTTTAATGACAATGGCACCAAATACTGAAGATGAAGCATTAATTCGTTCGGTTTTCAGTGAGATGAAAGTTCTCCGAGATCGATTCATGGAAAAAAATATGCCGCATGCGCCTTGCACAGAACTTTCAATGGGCATGTCGAATGATTATACGATTGCAATCGAGGAAGGCGCGACGTTCGTACGAATTGGAACTGCACTAGTCGGATTAGAAAGTGAGGGTGTCAGATGAGTCTTAAAAACAAATTCCAAAACTTCTTTTATCTAGATGAAGAAACTGAAGATGCAGAACCAGGGCAAAGGAAGCAAGAAGAACAGCGTCCGATTGAAACCCCGAAAAGGACAAAAGCACGTCCGCAACAACCAGTCAAAAATGAGCAGCAATCGAACAGAGTTGTCAGCTTACAAAGTGTTCAAAAGTCATCAAAAGTAATTCTTATTGAACCGCGTGTATATGCTGAAGCACAAGACATTTCCGAACACTTGAAAAACAAAAAGGCAGTGGTCGTTAATTTGCAACGAATTGAACGAGATCAAGGCGTTCGCATTATTGATTTCCTAAGCGGTACAGTTTATGCACTTGGCGGAGATATTCAACGTATCGGGACAGATATTTTCCTCTGTGTGCCAGATAACGTTGAAGTTGCTGGAGCCATATCCGATTATTTCGAACAATAGAAACTAGATGAGGTGTACGATTCATAATGGTTCAATTTATAGTAATATTAGCTGATTTAATAAGCAACGCAATTACATTATTTAGTTTCCTGCTTATCGCCTATATTTTAATGTCTTGGGTACCATCAATGCGGGAAGGTAAATTCGGTCAATTATTGGGTAAAATTGTTGATCCGTATTTATCTTTTTTCCGGCAGTTCATCCCGCCGCTCGGGATGATTGATATTTCGCCGATTGTCGCGATCTTTGCTTTGCGTTTTATTGACAGGGGCGTAGCAACTATTTTTAATATGATCATTCAAGCAATTTATTAACAACTTTTAAATCCTCACTGTTGTGGGGGTTTTTTAAACAACAAAGAAATAGCTAATCAAATTAGACAATTACTTTTTTTGGATAGTTTTTGCAGCGTAGATGAGGAGTATAGGCCGTGGATTCAATCATGCAGCATTTTAGAAAAGATGAACAACCTTTCATTGAAATGGCTATGGGATGGGTACGAGAAGTGGAAAACTCATATGCGCCTAAATTGACTGATTTTCTAGATCCTAGGGAGCGCTTTATCATGGATTCGCTAATTGGCGGAACTGATATTTTAGTCGAATCTTACGGTGCTTATCCAGAAAGCGAAAGAATGAGGGTATTACTATTTCCAAGTTATTACGTTCCAGAACCAACTGATTTCGAAGTGACGGTATTTCGCGTGAAATATGCAACGAAATTTCTAACGCTCGAGCATAAGGATGTTCTTGGATCACTTATGTCGCTTGGAATCGATCGTGCGAAATTTGGCGATATCCAACTGGCAGGGGATGAAGTGCAATTTGCCGTAGTCTCCGATTTAAAAGATTATATAACAGCAAACTTTAATGCGATTGGAAAGGCAAAAGTTTCTGTTGAAGAAGTTGAAAACAAGGAAGAGTTGATTGCTACACTTGATACATGGGTTGAATCGCTGCAAATAGTTAGTTCAATGCGACTTGACGCTGTTATCGCATCGCTATTAAATCTTTCCCGACAAAAAGCTTCAGTATTAATCCGTAGCGATAGAGTAAGAGTGAACTGGGCAACACAAAATGATCCATCAGCCGAGCTATATGAATCGGATATGTTATCAATTCGAGGTTCGGGGCGATTCAAAATTATTGCGGTAGAAGGAAGAACACGAAAAGATAAAGTTCGACTTCTAACGGGGCATCTAGAATAGTAATCACAAACTATATGTGAAAATACTGATAATTGATGTCATTTTGACTCGTTTTATGTATAATGATATTTACTAAGGTAATAGGAGGATTCGACATATGGCATTATCACCGCTTGATATACATAATAAAGAGTTTAGTCGATCAATGTTTCGTGGGTATGATGAAGATGAAGTCAATGAATTTTTGGAACAAGTACTTAAAGATTATGAAAATGTACTTGAAGAAAAAAAGACGTTGGAAAATAGTTTAAAACAATCAACAGAGCAAGTGACTCATTTCAATACAATTGAAACGACACTCCAAAAGTCGATTCTCACGGCGCAAGAAGCTGCAGAAGACGTTCGACGCAACTCAATGAAAGAAGCAAAGTTGATTATTAAAGAAGCGGAGAAAAATGCAGACCGCATTGTTAACGAAGCGCTTTCGCGTGCACAGAAAATTGCCGTGGAAATTGAAGACTTGAAAAAACAGTCCAAAGTTTTCCGAAATCGTTTTAAAATGCTCATTGAAGCGCAATTGGATTTAGTCCAGTCAAGTGACTGGGATGAGTTGCTTGAGTACAAGGTAGATGCGGAAAAACTTCATAAAGTCGCAGAAGAGCGATAAGATCAATAAAACTTGACTCCTTTTCTGTTCGCAATTATAATTATGGGCATATATTGTAATAAACAATTATGTGCATATATTGTAAGTAACAGATTTTAAATTTCATGTAGATGACAAGCAATGATAGAGATAGTAATTTTCTGATGTTGTATAAAGCGATTCAGGGACGGTGAGAGCCTGGAATACACACTGAAAATGAAAATCACTCTTGAGCTGGTTTGCGGAATTTGAGTACGCAAACCCGGATATACCTCCGTTATGGTATCTGAGTGGCAGCTTTTTCAAAGTTGCAAGTAGGGTGGTATCGCGAGTATTCCTCGTCCCTTTTTAGGGACGGGGTTTTTTTATTTTATTTTACAAGGAGGATTTTTAATGGATTACAAAGATACATTATTGATGCCGAATACAAAATTCCCGATGCGCGGGAATTTACCGAACAAAGAACCGGAAATGCAAACGAAATGGGAAGAGATGGACATTTACGGCAAGGTGCAAGAACGCACCAAAGATCGACCGTTTTTTGTTTTGCATGACGGACCGCCGTATGCAAATGGTGATTTACACATGGGTCATGCGCTAAACAAAGTGCTGAAAGACATGATTGTTCGTTTTAAATCGATGACTGGATATAACGCACCTTATGTTCCGGGTTGGGATACGCATGGTTTGCCAATTGAGCAAGCGCTCGTTAACACTGGCGTGAAAAGAAGTGATCATTCAGTTGCTGAGTTCCGAAAAATGTGTGAAGAATATGCACTTAAACAAATTGATAACCAACGCACACAATTTAAACGTATTGGCGTGCGTGGAGATTGGGATAATCCATACATCACCCTAAAACCTGAATTCGAAGCACGTCAAATTGAAGTTTTCGGTGAAATGGCTAAGAAGGGCTATATTTATAAAGGGTTGCGCCCGGTATTTTGGTCTCCGTCAAGTGAATCAGCATTAGCCGAAGCGGAAATTGAATATCAAGATAAAAGATCACCTTCTATCTATGTTAGTTTCCCGGTTAAAGATGGACGCGGCGTACTTGAAAATGATGTACAGTTTTTAATCTGGACGACGACACCTTGGACAATTCCGGCAAACCTTGGAATTACAGTCCACCCAGAATTTAATTATATTATTGTTAAGGTCGGGGAAGAAAAATTCCTGATTGCGGAAGACTTACTGTCATTCGTGGCAGGAGAAATCGGTTGGGAAGACTATACGGTTGAACATGTGATAAAAGGCGTTGAATTAGATCGCATCAAAGCTAAACACCCATTGTACGATCGCGATTCACTGATTATGCTCGGCGATCACGTTACAATTGACGCTGGTACAGGTTGTGTTCATACAGCTCCGGGACACGGGGAAGAAGACTTTTATGTTTCTCGTACTTATGGTATTGACGCATTATGTCCAGTCGATGATCGTGGAGTTATGACAGATGAAGCACCAGGATTCGAAGGTCTTTTCTACGATGATGCAAATAAAGCAGTTTCAGAAGCCCTGGATAAAGTCGGCGCACTTGAAAAATTATCATTTGTGACTCACTCGTACCCGCATGATTGGAGAACGAAAAAACCTGTTATTTTCCGTGCAACTGCACAGTGGTTTGCTTCCATCGAGACATTCCGCGACGACTTGCTAACTGCAATTAAAGAAACGAAATTCACGCCTTCATGGGGAGAAACACGCCTTTACAATATGGTCCGCGACCGCGGAGACTGGTGTATTTCACGTCAACGCGTTTGGGGAGTCCCAATTCCTGTTTTTTATGCAGAAAATGGCGATTCAATTATTACAGAAGATACGATTGCACGCGTGTCCGAATTGTTCCGCGAACACGGTTCTAATATTTGGTTTGAGTGGGATGCGAAAGACTTGCTGCCAGAAGGATTTGTGCATGAAGGCAGCCCGAATGGCGCATTTACTAAAGAAACGGATATTATGGATGTTTGGTTTGACTCGGGTTCAACACATCAAGGCGTTCTTGAAGAAAGAGATGATCTTGTCTATCCTGCTGATTTGTACTTGGAAGGATCCGATCAGTACCGCGGATGGTTTAACTCTTCGCTTACAACGAGTGTAGCGATTAACGGTCATGCGCCTTACAAAGGTTTATTAAGCCACGGATTTACGCTTGATGGCAATGGACGCAAGATGAGTAAGTCTGTTGGTAACGTAATCGTGCCAGAAAAAGTAATGAATCAATTTGGAGCGGAGATTCTTCGCTTATGGGTATCTTCAGTAGATTATACTGCGGATGTTCGCGTTTCGGATTCAAACTTTAAACAAGTCGGGGAAGTATACCGGAAAATCCGTAACACCTTCCGTTTTGTTCACGGAAACACATCTGACTTTAATCCAAATACAGACAGCGTTGCATTTGAAGATCTTCGCCCGGTTGATCAATATGTCTACGTCAAACTACAAGGTTTGATCAAAGAGGTTCGTCAGGCATATGAAGACTATGAATTTGCAGCTGTATATCATGCGGTGAATAATTTCTGTACGGGAATTTTAAGCTCATTCTATCTAGATATTGCAAAAGATGTTGTTTATATTGAAAACAAAGAACACCCACATCGTCGTGCAATGCAGACGGTCATGTATGAATCATTGTTTGCTTTGGTAAAATTATTAGCACCAATTCTACCGCATACTGCAGAAGAAATGTGGTCGCATCTTGAGCATGTCGAAGAAGAAAGTGTTCAATTGACAGATATGCCAGAAGCACAGGACTTAGGTGAGAAAGTTGCGCAATTGGAAGAGCGTTTCGCAACATTGATGACTGTTAGAGACGATGTACTGAAAGCTCTTGAAGTGGCGCGAAGTGATAAAGGTATCGGGAAATCATTAGAAGCGAAAGTGACGGTTTTCGTTCCTGAAGAATTAAACGATATCTTTAAAGCAGACGATATCGATTATGCACAATTCTTCATCGTTTCGAAATTCATCGAAGGCGAGTTCGCATCTACACCGGAAAATGCGCTTAAACTAGATACAGTAAGTGTCCTAGTTGAAAAAGCAGACGGTGAAAAATGCGATCGTTGCTGGACAATTTCTGAAACAGTCGGTAAGGATGAAACACATCCAGAAATTTGTACGCGCTGTGCAGAAGTTGTTAAGAAATATTATTCTTAAAAATAACGAATTATAATCAGACAGTTGTGGCAGTCTTTCTATGACGATTGCTGCAACTGTTTCTTTTTTTGTGGTAATATTAAAAGTGAATCTGTTGACGGGAGTTGTCGGTCTTGCTTATTTATTATGCATTGGCAATAGTTGTTATTTTAATCGATCAAATAACGAAATGGCTTGTTGCAACCAATATGCAATTGGGTGAAAGAATTACGATTATCGAACCATATTTTGGTCTGCTTTCGCATCGAAATAGAGGCGCGGCATGGGGCATGTTAGAAGGTCAAATGTGGTTATTTTACATTGTTACAGTGATTGTTGTTGCGGGAATTATATACTACTTTCATAAAGAAGCACGGGGACATAAACTTTTTAGCATCAGTTTAATGTTACTTCTCGGCGGCGCAATCGGTAATTTTATCGATCGTTTATTGCGCGGAGAGGTTGTTGATTTTGTTTCTGTTTTAATTCCAGTTATCAATTACGATTTTCCGATATTTAATGTCGCTGACGCCGCATTGTCTGTGGGCGTAGCCATACTCATTATCCATATTATTTTGGATGAAAAAAAGAATAAGAAAAAGGTGTCGTAAATGGAAATTATTCGAATCGAAATACAAGAAGAAGACGAAGGCAGTCGTATTGATAAAGTTTTGTCGACGAGTCGACCGGATTTATCACGAACTCAAATCCAACAATGGATAAAAGACGGCGATGTTTTGGTCAATACGAAAACAGTTAAACCTAATTATCGTGTGAAAACTGGCGATCTTTTAACGGTCGATGAACCAGAACCTGAAGAACTCGACATCACAGCTGAGGATTTAGAGTTAGATATTGTTTATGAAGATGGAGATGTCCTCGTTGTCAATAAACCGCGCGGCATGGTCGTGCATCCAGCAAAGTCACACGCGAGCGGCACGCTTGTGAATGGCCTAATGTATCATTGCAAAGACTTGTCCGGAATAAACGGCGTGCTGCGACCTGGCATTGTCCACCGTACAGACAAAGACACATCAGGACTCCTAATGGTGGCGAAAAATGATAAAGCACATATTTCGCTCGTCAACCAACTCGTTGAAAAATCCGTGAAAAGAGTCTACACAGCACTCGTGCACGGGCATATCCCACATGATAACGGGACAATAGACGCGCCGATCGGCCGTGATACTCGCGATAGACAAAGCATGACTGTAACGGATAAAGGGAAAGATGCGATTACTCACTTTAAAGTGCTTGAACGATTCGGTGAATATACACTCGTTGAATGCACACTCGAAACGGGAAGGACGCATCAAATCCGTGTCCACATGAAATATATTGGTCACCCATTAGTCGGGGATCCAAAATATGGTCAAGCAGAAACATTCGATTTCGGCGGTCAAGTACTTCATGCGGGAACGCTCGGATTCAAACATCCAGAAACATGGGAGTTTATAGAGTTTACAGTAGAGCCTCCAGCAGATTTTCAAAAGTTGGTTGAAAACATTCGTAATAACGTTGACATTCCAGAAAAGTAAAAGTATACTACTAAAAAGTAATCAAATAAGCGACACCTTTAAAATCAGTCCAGAGAGGCTGGGAAGGTTGCACGGAAAGTACAGCGGCATAGCTGCGCGCATTTTGCTGTACAATTTTTCTGCAAGTCTACCCTCCCGCCTTAACTGGCAGGGAGGGTTTTTATTTTGAACAAATTTCCAAGGAGGAAACCAAATGACAGAAAAAGCAAATATTCTCGATGAACAAGCAATCGGACGAGCATTGACGAGAATTGCACATGAAATTATAGAAAGAAATAAAGGAATTGACGATTGCATACTCGTTGGCATTAAAACAAGAGGGGCATATCTCGCAGACCGGCTCTCTAAAAAAATCGAACAAATTGAGGGGAAGGCGATTCGTTCAGGTGAACTCGACATCACACTTTACCGTGATGATTTGGAAACAAAACATGCTGACAACGAACCACGCGTACATCAAGTTGATATCTCGCATGATGTCAATGAACGAAAAGTTATTCTTGTCGACGATGTACTTTATACCGGACGAACAGTTCGCGCGGCGATGGATGCAGTCATGGATATCGGAAGACCGTCGCAAATTCAACTAGCTGTTCTTGTCGACCGTGGACATCGTGAATTGCCGATTCGACCGGATTTCGTTGGGAAAAATATACCGACATCGAATCTTGAACGTGTCGTTGTCAACTTGCACGAAACCGATGATGAAGATAGTGTCACAATCCATTCGAAAAAATAAAGAAACTGTATGGGGGAATTATGAATGAGCGATAAGGTATTAGATGTACACGAAAAACCAACGGCAGGTAAATGGCTGACACTTAGCTTGCAGCATATGTTCGCAATGTTCGGGGCAACGATTCTTGTTCCGCAACTCGTCGGTTTAAGCCCAGCGATTGCACTATTAACAAGTGGAATCGCGACGATTATATTCATATTGGTTACACGTTTTCAAGTTCCCGCATATCTAGGTTCTTCATTCGCTTTTATCATACCGATTCAAGTAGCCACAGCGAGTGGCGGTATCGGAAGTGCAATGATCGGAAGCATGTTTGTCGCGCTCGTCTATGCGATTGTCTCGCTACTGATTTGGAAAACTGGTTACAGATGGATTATGAAATTACTTCCGCCTATCGTTGTAGGTCCAGTTATTATGGTCATCGGACTCGCGTTGGCTCCTACAGCGGTTGGAATGGCAAGTACAATTCAAGTAGACGGAGAACCTGTTTACAACTTGCTTCACTTTTCTGCCGCGCTTGTAACGTTAGCTGCAGCCATCATATGCATTATGTTTTTTAAAGGGGTAATAAGCTTGATGCCGATTCTGATAGGTATCGTAGTTGGCTATCTATACTCGGCGGCAATCGGAATCTTGGATTTTTCAAAAGTACTAAAAGCAAAGTGGTTTGAGATTCCTGAAATGCTTATCCCGGGTATCGATTATGAATTCGTGGTAACACCAACGCTTCTCTTCATTATGGTGCCGATTGCTATCGTTACGATATCTGAACATATCGGGCACCAACTTGTTCTAGGTCGTATCGTTGACCGAAATTACATAGAAAATCCAGGATTGAACCGCTCATTACTCGGTGACGGTCTTGGTACATTAATCAGTGGATTGATCGGGGGTCCGCCGAAAACAACATACGGTGAAAATATTGGTGTTCTTGCGATAACACGCGTATACAGCATTTATGTCATCATAGGCGCAGCGGTTTTCGCTATATTGTTCTCATTCTTAGGAAAAGTGATGGCGATAATTGCCACAATTCCTACAGCAGTTCTCGGCGGAATATCCATTCTCTTATTCGGAATTATCGCTTCATCAGGGCTCAGAATGCTCGTAGATCATAAGGTCGACTTTGGGAATCAACGCAATTTAGTTATCTCATCTGTCATTCTAGTGATCGGAATTGGAGGAGCGACAATAAAGTTCAGTGAAACATTCGAAATTGAAGGAATGGCGCTTGCGGCAATCGTCGGTGTATTGCTAAACCTGCTGCTACCCGGAAAAGCCGAGGAAAAGTTAACGGACGAAACAGAGTAAAGCGGTACAAGGAGGATGAGTCGGATGAATGATTTAGTATCGATGCAACAATTAAGTGAAACAGAAATACTAGCACTTCTGGACCGCGCTCAAAACTTTGAAGAATACGGCGCACGTGAACTACCTAAAAAATATACGGTTTCAAATTTGTTTTTCGAACCGAGCACGAGAACAAAAACGAGTTTTGAAGTTGCAGAACGAAAACTTGGACTGGACGTAGTTCCATTTGAAACAGGGCTTTCTAGTACGATAAAAGGCGAAACGCTCTATGACACTGTCAAAACCCTAGAGTCGATTGGACTCGATGCGCTCGTCATACGTCATCCTGATGTCGGGTATTACGATCAGCTAATAGGCAAGACAAACATCTCCATCATTAACGGAGGGGACGGATCCGGTCAACATCCGACGCAGTCACTGCTCGATTTATATACAATTCGCAAAGAGTTCGGTTCATTCGAAGGATTGAATATTGTCATTGCAGGGGATATTGCTCATAGCCGTGTGGCAAGATCGAATGCTGATGCTTTAACCAGACTGGGTGCTCATGTTACTTTCCTATGTCCAGCGGGATGGTGCGGTGAATTTGACGCAGTTCATGAGTGGAACGAGAATCTACTAAACTCGGATGTCGTGATGCTTCTCCGAGTCCAACATGAAAGACATAACGAAAAATCAATATTTACGAAAGAAAGCTATCATAACCAGTTTGGACTTACACTGGAACGCGCAAAAAGAATGAAAGAAAATGCGATTATCATGCATCCTGCACCATTCAATCGTGGTGTTGAAATAGATGAAGCTTTAATTGAATGTCCGAAATCAAGGATTTTCAAGCAAATGGAAAACGGTGTGTATATTCGAATGGCCGTACTAGAATTAATTCTAAATGGGAGGAATTAACATGGGAAAACTAATTCAGGAAATACAATTACTAAATGGTGATGGGGAATTGATTACAAGAGATGTAAGAATAACGGGTGACAAAGTATCGGAAATCGGCGAGCAACTAGAAGTCGGAGGTTCGCAAGTCATTGACGGAAAAGGCCTGTTTCTTTCACCAGGATTTGTAGACGTTCATGTCCATTTACGCGAGCCGGGCGGAGAACATAAAGAAACGATTAAAAGTGGAACACTAGCAGCAGCAAAAGGCGGCTATACAACTATCTGTCCAATGCCAAATACAAGACCTGTACCGGATACGATAGAAAACCTGACACTCGTAAATAAACTTATAGAAGAAAATGCACTCATTCGAGTACTCCCATATGCATCCATTACGATTCGCGAAGCAGGAAAAGAACGCACAAATCTGTCGGAATTAAAAGAACACGGCGCATTCGCATTTACAGATGACGGGGTAGGTGTTCAACAAGCAGGCATGATGTACGAAGCGATGCAAGACGCGGCGAAAATCGGGATGGCAATTGTTGCACACTGTGAAGACAATACATTAATTTACGGCGGTGCGCTGCATGAAGGAAAACGAAATATGGAACTTGGCCTTCCTGGAATTCCATCCATTGCAGAATCCGTTCACATTGCACGCGATGTTCTGCTCGCAGAAGCTGCAGGCGCGCATTATCATGTTTGCCATGTAAGCACGAAGGAATCCGTCCGAGTCATTCGCGACGCAAAAAAAGCAGGCATTCATGTAACCGCGGAAGTGAGTCCTCACCATCTTCTATTATCGGAAAATGATATTCCGGGAGATGACGCAGATTGGAAAATGAATCCGCCACTTCGCGGGGAAGATGACTTACAAGCACTTCGTGAAGGGTTACTAGACGGTACGCTAGACGTTATTGCAACGGATCACGCACCGCATACAGCAGAAGAAAAAGCTGCAGGAACAAAAACAGCGCCATTCGGAATCACAGGGCTGGAAACAGCATTCCCGCTGTTGTATACAAACTTCGTGAAAAAAGGTACTTGGACACTTCAGCAACTGGTGGATTGGATGACGAAAAAACCAGCTGAAATTTTTGACTTGCCATACGGCACACTTGAAGTCGGAGCGACGGCAGATCTTGTTCTCATCGATTTGAATAAAGAACTAGCGATTGACCGAGAAACCTTCGTGTCAAAAGGAAAGAATACGCCATTTGACGGGTGGGTATGTGCTGGTTGGCCTGTGACAACAATTTTCGAAGGAAAAGTCGTTTGGGAGGATGGACAATAATGAAGAAAAGAATGCTCATTTTGGAAGACGGCACGACTTTTATTGGAAAAGCATTTGGTTCAGATGAAGCTTCAATAGGTGAAACAGTTTTCACGACAGGGATGACCGGCTACCAAGAAGTGATTTCAAATCCATCCAATTGCGGACAAATGATTGTCATGACGTATCCGTTAATCGGGAACTACGGCATAAATCGCGATGATTTTGAATCGATCGAACCAGCGATGAACGGCATTATCGTCCGAGAACTTGCCGACGAACCATCGAATTTCAGAAGCGATATGTCTTTGGATGAATTGCTGACTATGAAAGGCATTCCAGGAATTCAAGGCATCGATACTCGAAAGTTAACACGCATTCTCCGCGAAAAAGGTCCGTTAAAAGGAATTCTTACGGCAACGGGTGAAGAAATCGACACCGCGGGAGAAATTGAGCGAGTAAAAGATTTCCAACTCCCGACAAATCTCGTTGCCAAGGTTTCAACCAAACGACCGTATCCAAGTCCAGGCCGCGGCGAACGTGTTGTCGTCATCGATTACGGCATGAAACATGGCATATTAAGAGAATTGAACAAACGCGACTGCGACGTTATCGTCGTTCCGTATAATTCCTCATCCTTGGAAGTTCAGTCCTTGTATCCGGATGGCATCGTGTTAACGAATGGCCCGGGAAACCCAGAAGACGTTGCAGGCGCGGTTGATACAATAAAAGATTTGCTCGGTACAGCGCCGATCTTCGGCATCGGACTGGGTCACCAATTACTGGCGCTTGCATGCGGGGCTAGTGTTGTTAAATTGAAAAATGGCCATAGAGGCGGCAATTACCCGGTAAAAGATTTACAAACGGGAAGAACAGAACTTACAGCGCAAGGTCACGGCTATGCAGTTGACGAGGCGACATTGGAAGGAACGGGTCTCCATGTAACGCATAAAGCGCTCAACGACGATTCAATTGAAGGTTTGGAAAGCACCGAGCACACAGCATTCTCAGTCCAATTTTATCCTGAAGCTTCACCTGGACCAGAAGATGCCAATCATGTATTTGATCGTTTTACTGAACTAATGAAAACGAACAACCGAAAGGAGCAATTCAATGCCTAAACGAAACGATATCGAAACGATTTTAGTAATAGGTTCTGGACCGATTGTAATTGGCCAAGCGGCTGAATTTGATTATGCGGGGACGCAAGCTTGCCTTTCTTTAAAAGAAGAAGGTTACCGTGTGATTTTGATTAACTCGAACCCTGCAACAATTATGACAGACACAGAAATTGCCGACAAAGTATATATCGAGCCAATCACGCTTGAATTCGTCAGTCGAATCATTCGAAAAGAACGTCCAGATGCGCTGCTTGCAACATTAGGCGGTCAAACGGGACTAAATATGGCCATTGAGCTTCATGATTCTGGCATATTGGATGAGTTAAATATCGAAATACTAGGAACGAAATTAGATGCCATTCACCAAGCGGAAGACCGTGATTTATTCCGCACGCTGATGAATGACCTCGGAGAACCCGTTCCGGAGAGCGATATTATCCACAATCTTGACGAGGCGTTCGCATTTGTTGAACGAATTGGTTATCCGGTCATTGTTCGACCAGCCTTTACACTCGGTGGAACAGGCGGCGGGATTTGCGAAAATGATGAAGAATTAAAAGAAATTGTTGCGAACGGATTGAAAGCGAGCCCGGTTACACAATGTCTTCTTGAAAAGTCCATTGCAGGTTTCAAGGAAATCGAATATGAAGTCATGCGTGACTCCGCAGATAACGCAATTGTCGTTTGTAATATGGAAAATATTGATGCAGTGGGGATTCATACTGGCGACTCAATCGTAACAGCGCCATGTCAAACATTAACAGACCGTGAAAATCAAATGTTGCGAAATGTTTCCTTGAAAATCATTCGCGAATTGGGGATTGAAGGCGGTTGTAACGTTCAACTTGCGCTCGATCCGCATAGCTTTAACTACTATATTATCGAAGTGAATCCGCGTGTAAGTCGTTCTTCGGCACTCGCTTCCAAAGCGACTGGTTATCCAATCGCAAAATTAGCAGCGAAAATCGCAGTCGGCTTGACGCTAGATGAAATGATGAACCCGGTGACTGGAACAACATATGCCTGTTTTGAACCGACACTTGATTATGTCGTGACAAAAATTCCGCGTTGGCCTTTTGATAAATTTGAATCTGCTAAACGAAATCTTGGCACTCAAATGAAAGCTACAGGAGAAGTCATGGCCATCGGGCGGACGTTTGAAGAGTCGATTTTGAAAGCGGTTCGTTCCCTAGAAGTTGGTCAATTTGACTTAGGCTTAAAAGATGGCGCTGGTATGACCGATGAATGGATTGAAAAAAGAATCCGCCGTGCAGGTGACGAACGACTATTTTTTATCGGCGAAGCTTTGCGCAGAGGGGTTACAGTTGAGACCCTTCATGAGTGGAGTATGATCGATAAATTCTTCCTTCGTAAATTCGAAAACATTATTACTCATGAAGATGTTGTTGGTGCAGATCCATTCAATCCAAAAACATTATATGAAGCGAAACGCATGGGCTTTTCCGACGTTGCGATTGCAAAACTCTGGAATACAAAAGAAATCGAAGTATATAACTTGCGTAAAGAACTGGACATCATTCCAGTTTATAAAAAGGTTGATACATGCGCAGGTGAATACGAGTCCGATACACCTTATTTTTACGGAACTTATGAAGAAGAGAATGAATCGATTCGAACCGATAAAAAAAGCGTCATCGTATTAGGTTCTGGGCCGATACGAATCGGTCAAGGCGTCGAATTCGATTATGCGACGGTCCACTCTGTTTGGGCAATCCAAGAATCAGGCTACGAAGCGATTATTGTTAATAATAATCCAGAAACAGTTTCGACGGACTTCTCCATATCAGATAAACTTTATTTTGAACCGTTAACGTTGGAAGATGTTATGAATATTATCGACCTTGAACAGCCAGAAGGCGTCATCGTTCAGTTCGGTGGACAAACCGCTATCAATCTCGCGGACGGACTTGAAGCACGCGGCGTGAAAATTTTAGGAACATCGCTTGAAGATACGGACCGTGCGGAAAATCGAAATAAATTCGAAAGTGCACTTCGTGAAATTAGTATCCCGCAACCGCTTGGAAAGACGGCAGTCTCTGTTCCAGAAGCAATTGATATCGCCAATGAAATTGGGTATCCGGTTTTAGTTAGACCTTCTTACGTACTCGGCGGCCGTGCGATGGAAATCGTTTATGCGGAAAAAGAACTGATTTATTATATGGAACACGCGGTTGAGGCAAGTCCAGAACAACCCGTTTTGATTGACAGATATTTAACAGGAACTGAAATTGAAGTAGATGCAATCAGCGATGGGGAAAATGTTCTTATCCCAGGAATTATGGAACATATCGAACGCGCTGGCGTTCACTCCGGGGATTCAATCGCCGTGTTCCCGCCGCAAAATTTATCTGCTAAACATGTAGAAACAATTACGGATTACACAACAAGGCTTGCACAGGGTTTAAATATTATCGGGCTCCTTAATATCCAATACGTTATTTCAAAAGATGAAGTATATGTAATCGAAGTGAATCCGCGTTCAAGTCGTACCGTGCCGTTCTTGAGTAAAATTACGAATATCCCGATGGCGAATATTGCAACGAAAGCAATCCTTGGACAATCAATTATTGAACAAGGCTATCCATCCGGACTTGCAGTAGCGCCAGAAGGGGTCTATGTAAAAGTTCCCGTGTTTTCATTTGAAAAACTTGGACGTGTGGATATCACACTTGGCCCTGAAATGAAATCGACTGGTGAGGTTATGGGGAAAGACGTAACAATTGAAAAAGCGCTTTATAAAGGGCTTGTTGCAGCAGGTATGGAAGTAAAAGAATATGGATCGATATTAATGACAGTTTCCGATAAAGATAAAGAAGAAATTGTCGGGATTGCGAAACGATTTACGAATATCGGTTATCGAATTCTTGCAACAGAGGGAACTGCAACTGTGATAAAAGATGCGGGAATTCGCGTGGAAATGGTCGACAAAATCGGTTCGGAAGGGCCGACGCTTCTTGATGTCATACAAAAAGGCGAAGCTCAACTTGTTATTAATACACTGACAAAAGGAAAACAACCGGAACGCGATGGTTTCAGAATTCGCCGTCAAACAGTCGAGAACGGAATCCCATGTTTCACATCACTGGATACTGCGATTGCAATGCTTCGCGTCATCGAATCCATGACGTTCCAAACTGAAGAAATGATAAAACAAGAGGTGCGCGTATGATCATCCAAGACAAAATGATCGTGAAATCTCAAAAAGAAATCGCGCATAATATTTTTGAGATGACGCTTTCTGGAAAACTTGTTCATGAAATTACATCACCAGGACAATTCGTTCATATTCGTGTGAGTGATTCAAACGAAATGTTGCTGCGCAGGCCCATTTCAATCGCGGCGATAAATGAAGAAGAAAATGAAATTACAATTTTATATCGTGCTGAAGGACAGGGAACTAAAGCCCTTTCAACGAAACGAGAAGGCGATATAGTCGATGTACTAGGCCCGTTAGGAAATGGTTTTCCCGTCGAAGAAACGGAGGCTGGTGAAACAGCCTTCCTTATAGGCGGCGGAATCGGCGTGCCTCCGCTGTATGAACTGTCAAAACAATTAACAGCAAAAGGTGTCAATTGCATCCACGTGCTCGGTTTTCAATCGGAAGATGTCGTCTTTTATCATGAAGAGTTTAACGCATTAGGTGAAACGCATATTGTAACAGTTGACGGTACAGCTGGAACACAAGGGTTCGTGACAAATGTGATGAAAAAGCTGGGCGCTGACTTTTCGACTTATTACAGTTGCGGCCCGATGCCGATGTTAAACGCAGTTGAAAAAATGTATGAAGGCAAAAAAGGATTTCTTTCATTCGAACAGCGAATGGGTTGCGGAGTCGGGGCTTGCTTCGCATGTGTTTGTGAAACAACAGCGGGCACGGAGAAAAACTATATTAAAGTTTGCTCCGACGGTCCGGTATTTCCAGCGGGGGTGGTGGCGATATGAACAGACTTTCAGTAAATCTACCAGGTTTACAGTTGAAAAACCCGATTATGCCAGCATCCGGTTGTTTTGGATTCGGAAAAGAGTACGGGAAGTTCTATGACTTATCTGTATTAGGCGCGATTATGATAAAAGCGACAACGCTTGAAACAAGACTTGGGAATCCAACGCCGCGCGTTGCCGAAACGTCTTCCGGCATGCTCAATGCGATTGGACTTCAAAATCCGGGATTGCAAGGCGTAATGGAAGGGGAACTTCCATGGTTGGAACAGTTCGATGTTCCGATCATCGCGAACGTCGCAGGTACAGAAACCGCGGATTATGTTGAAGTTGCCAAAGTGATTTCCACTGCGCCGAATGTTCATGCGCTAGAATTAAACATTTCTTGTCCGAACGTCAAAGAAGGCGGAATTACATTTGGAACTGATCCGTTAATCGCGAAAGAGTTAACTGCCGCGGTAAAAGCCGTTTCCAAGGTGCCTGTTTATGTAAAATTATCACCGAACGTCACCGACATAAAAGAAATTGCAATCGCGGTCGAAGAAGGCGGTGCGGATGGAATTACAATGATTAACACGCTTCTTGGCATGCGACTCGATGAAAAAACGGGGAAGCCAATTATTGCAAACAAAACTGGCGGATTATCAGGCCCAGCCATTAAACCAGTCGCGATAAAAATGGTGCATGAAGTGAGCCAAGTCGTCAACATACCCATTATCGGTATGGGCGGGGTAGCGAATACCCAGGATGTCATCGACTTTCTTTCGGCAGGCGCAAGTGCGGTTGCGGTCGGAACTGCGAACTTCGTAAATCCTTTTATCTGCCCGACAATTATTGAAGAATTACCTGCAAAACTAGATGAACTTGGAATCGATCACATTTCCGAATTAGTAGGAAGGAGCCACCGATTTTGATTAAATCACCGATTATCGCACTCGATTTTCATTCAGCAGAAGAAGCATTTATATTTTTAAAACCATTCGAACAAAGTGTAAACGTGAAAGTGGGCATGCAACTTTATTATAAAGAAGGTCCCGCAATCGTCGCGAAGTTAAAAGAAGAGGGCTATGGTGTTTTTCTCGATTTAAAACTCCATGATATCCCCAACACTGTGAAATCAGCGATGGAAGTTCTTGCAGGATTCGGCGTTGACCTTGTAAATGTGCATGCGGCTGGCGGTAAAACGATGATGGAGGCGGCATTGGAAGGGCTCGATAAAGGAACGCCAGCGGGACTTCAGAGGCCTTCAATCATCGGGGTCACTCAATTGACATCGACTGATGAAAGACAAGTTCGTGAAGAACAATTGATAGATGCTTCGTTGGAAGAATCTGTTTTACATTATGCGAAATTGACACAGCAAGCAGGACTTGACGGCGTTGTTTGTTCAGTCCTAGAAGCATCCGCAATTTCACAAACTTGCGGGCCAGAGTTTTTCAAAGTGACACCTGGAATCCGTCTGGCAGATGATGCGAAAAATGACCAAATCAGAATTGCAACACCTGAAGAAGCACGACTCTCGGGCTCAACTCATATCGTAGTTGGCAGATCAATTACAGCTGCACAAGATCCATACGCAGCATACAAATTAATTACTTCACAGTGGGAAGGACTGAGATAAATGGTCAAAAAAGAAATTGCAGAAATTCTATTGAATGTCGGTGCCGTTGAAATCAATCCCAACGAACCATTTACTTGGGCATCCGGCATTGAATCCCCAATTTATTGTGATAACCGACTAACGATGTCGGACCCGGTTGGTCGCAAACAAATTGCTGAAGGTCTTGCCGATTTGATCCGTACGAAATACCCGGAAACGACGATCATTGCTGGTACCGCAACAGCCGGAATTCCACATGCTGCATGGGTGGCAGATATTCTTGGTTTGCCAATGGTTTATGTCCGATCATCAGCAAAAGGGCACGGAAGAAGTCGTCAAATTGAAGGGAAAATCAATCACGGCGATAAAGCGATTATTGTAGAAGATTTAATCTCAACAGGAGGTAGTAGCTTAAACGCTGCCGCTGCGCTTCGCTCTGAAGATATTGAAGTTACGGGGATTGTCTCAATCTTTACATATGAATTGAAGAAAGCTGATGAAGCCTTCGAAGCTGAAAAATTAACATACGAAAGTTTAACGAATTTCGGTGCACTAATTGAAGTATCGAAAGAAAAAGGTGTAATAGATGAAAACTCAATCAGCAGCTTGCTTGATTGGCATGGTAAATTAAAAGAAGGTAGATTATAAACGAGTAGATGGGCGTCTGAGATTGTTCTCAGACGCCTAAACTTATTCATTCATGATATCCTTTCCCCGGCGTTCGAACTCCGTGCTTCATCTTCTGAGCGCGTCGTGTAAAGGTAATAAAAAACGAGATCATTCCGATACGAGAATAAACGTTGGAGCACCGAGAGCAACCGGACCCGCAGCGAGAGCAAACCGCTACGCAACGAGAATAAAAAACGGATTCACCTCGATACGAAAATAAACATTGGAGCAACGAGAGCAACCGAACCCGCATCGAGAGCAACCCGCACCGCAACGAGTATAAAAACGAATTCGCTGGCGCTACGAGCAGAACTCCACTCCACTCTCTTAATTCTAAAAGCCCCAAAAAACGCAAGCAGCTAATTGACTGCTCACGTTTTTTCATCAATTCATTTCCGCAATTTCCGAACTAAATCTTCTTCAGGGGTTACAAATAGCGTTTTTTGTTCAAAGTAGATAACAAACCCCGGTTTGGAACCGTTCGGCTTTTTGACATGCTTCACTTCCGTGTAATCGACTGGAACAGATGATGATTCACGTGCTTTACTGAAGTACGCTGACAACATGGCTGCTTCTAAAATTGTATTTTCGTCTGGTTGGTCGTCATGAATGACGACATGTGAACCAGGGATGTCTTTCGTATGGAGCCAAATGTGATTTCGGGAGGCTACTTTAAATGTCAAGTAGTCGTTTTGTTTATTATTTTTCCCAACGGAAATTGTTATTCCGGAAGATGAAATATACGTTTCCGGTTTAGGCTTTTTGGGTTTTCTGCGTTTCTTTACATTGCGTGCTTTCATAAATCCAAGTTCAGCCAATTCTTCACGTATTTCTGCGATGTCATCGGGGGAAGCTTGAATGACTTGCTGTTTCAGCATTTCGAAATACTCAATGTCTTCCGCTGCTTTTGTGAGTTGCTCGGCAATCATGACCAAAGCATTTTTCGCTTTCGAATATCTCGTGAAAAATCGTTGCGCATTTTCAATAGCTGATTGTCGTGGATCCAACGGGATTGTAACTGTTGTTCCTTGTTCATAATAGTTGTCAACAACTGCTTCGGATGCACCTTTTTTAATCGCATGACTATTTGCCGTTAATAACTCGCCGTACAACTGGAAAGTATCAAGTTTACTTGCGGACTCTTGTTCTTTCTGCAACTTCTTGACTTTTGAATTAATTTTGGCAATCTCATTGTCAAGCCAACGTTCCAAGTCAGCAGCTTGCGATTTAACCCGTTCCCGATCTGCACGTTCAAAATAAACTTTGTCGAGTAACTCGCTGACTGTGTTAAATTTAGCGATAGATTTGTCAGTATGTGTCAAAGACGTTGCCGAAAAAACAGTTCGATTTCCTTTTTCAGAAATATTCGGGTGTGCATTCTCGCTATTAAATGAAGACAGAAAATCTTCGAATACCGTAAAACCTTCATTTGAATCGCCATTTTGAATACGGAATAATAATTCCTCGCCGTTAATGGGCGAAAATCCGGAGAAAATCCGTACAAAATCGCGACCCGTTTCGATCTCAGGAAGCAAATCAATAAATTCTTGTTCCGTTATTTCGAAGGGATTAAGTTTATCTTGCGGTGGCGCCGGTATATAAGGCTGACCCGGTAATATTGTGCGATAACTATTAACTGAAGGAGGCAGATGCTTCATACTATCAACGATTAGTTCTCTATCAGGATCAACAAGTATTAAATTACTATGCCTACCCATAATTTCAACATACATTGTTCGACGGATATCATCTCCGATTTCATTTTTCGCTCGGATAGCAAATGAAATTATTCTGTCCGTTCCATATTGTTCGATAGAGGAAATAAAACCGCCTTCTAAATGTTTTCGCATGACCATACAAAACATAGGAGGTTCCGGAGGGTTCGTAATCGCTTCATCCGTCAATTGAATTCGAGAATAGGACGGATGGACGGAAATAAGAAGCCGATGATTTTGACCGCCTGACCGAATGAGAAATACGAGCTCTTGGGCGTTCGGTTGATGTACTCTCGAAATACGTCCCCCTTTTAATACTTGTAGTTCTTTTACCATTGCTGTAGTGAATAAACCATCAAATGCCATAACGATTCCTCTTTCATTACATTTTGCTCCATTTTAGCACTCTATCATCCATTTATGCTATAATATGAACACGAAGTTTATTTCGAAATAAATTTGATCTAACTAAAAATTGACAAGTATACCAAACAAAAAGAGGGATTAAATGTACAAAAAACGGGGACTTCTAATCGTTCTATCCGGGCCGTCCGGTGTTGGTAAAGGAACGGTGAGAAAAGAGCTATTTACACAACCGAATACGAACTACGAGTATTCTGTCTCAATGACAACGAGAAGCCCACGGGAAGGCGAAGTAGATGGCGAAGATTACTTTTTCAAATCGCGTCAAGAATTCGAGCAACTCATTGATCAAGGAAAACTTCTTGAGTACGCTGAGTATGTAGGGAATTATTACGGCACACCGTTAGATTATGTCAACGCGACACTCGATGCTGGACGAGATGTTTTTCTAGAAATCGAAGTGGTCGGCGCAGCGCAAGTTCGCGAACTCGTTCCGGACGGGCTATTTATTTTCTTGGCTCCACCAAGTTTATCCGCACTTGAAACTCGACTTATTGGAAGAGGCACCGAACCAGCTGACGTCATTAAGTCGCGAGTAATGAAAGCGCGCGAAGAACTAGAGTTGATGAATTTGTACGACTATGTAGTCGAAAACGACGAAGTTCAAAATGCCTGTGAACGAATTAACGCAATCGTAACAGCTGAACATTGTCGCAGAGAACGCGTTGAAAAAATATATATCCAGATGTTGGAAGGGGATTGCTAAATGTTATATCCATCGGTCGATTCAATGAAAGCGAAAATTGATTCAAAATACATCCTTGTCACACTTGCTTCTAAACGTGCGCGTGAAATCCAAGAAGAAGGGAACAAGCTGCTCTCATCTTATAAAGCGAAAAAAGACGTAGGTAAAGCTTTGGAAGAAATCGTGGCGGGTGTTTTGACAAAAACAACACAAGATGAATCGATTATTTACGAAGACGAAGTTTAATTTCAATAAAATTAAAATAGTGATGACAACATACTCCCTAAGAAATTTGTTTTTCTTTGGGAGTTTGTCATTTTAGAAAGGAAGAGTTTAGTGTTAGCAGATAAAAAAATTCTTATTTGTGTAACGGGTGGCATTGCGGTTTACAAAGCAGTTGCGCTCGTTAGCAAGTTATCCCAAGCGGGAGCAGATGTGAAGGTTGTTATGACAAAATCAGCTATGGAGTTTGTGACGCCACTAACTTTTCAAGCAATGTCGCGAAATGACGTTTTTTTCGATACGTTTGATGAAAAAGATTCTCGTGTGATTGCACATATCGATTTAGCCGATTGGGCTGATTTGGTCATCGTTGCACCGGCTACAGCAAATATTATCGGCAAAGTAGCAAATGGCATTTCGGATGATATGGTGTCAACCGTTCTTTTAGCTACAACAGCTGAAGTTTGGTTCGCGCCGGCCATGAATGTCAATATGTATGAAAAACAAGCGGTTATCCGAAACATTGACACGTTAGCTAAAGACGGCTATCGATTTATCGAACCATCAGAAGGTTTTCTAGCTTGTGGATATGTCGGAAAAGGACGCCTTGAAGAACCTGAGAAAATTGTCGCACTTGTTGAAGAGAATTTCCTAGGTGAAAATTCACCTGAGAATTTCCTAGGTGAAAAATCTCCTGAAAATTTGCCGCTAGCAGGGAAAAAAGTTGTGATTACAGCGGGACCGACACGTGAAAGAATCGACCCTGTTCGATACGTGTCGAACTTTTCAAGCGGGAAAATGGGGTATGCGATGGCCGAAGCAGCGGCTAAACTTGGTGCCCAAACAATACTCGTGTCTGGTCCGGTCTCGCTTGATGCTCCAGCGGGCGTCCAAGTGATTCATGTGGAAAGCGCAGCTGAGATGTTTGAAGCGGTAATTCGAAATTATGATGATGCGGCAATTGTTATTAAAGCAGCCGCGGTCGCTGATTATCGTCCTGCTGAAATTCATACGCAGAAAATCAAAAAATCGGATGATGATTCAGTCATTAATCTAGAACGAACGACTGATATTTTGAAAACACTCGGAGATCAAAAACATCAACAACTTCTTGTGGGCTTTGCGGCCGAAACCGAAAATGTCATTGAAAATGGCATAAGCAAGTTAAACAAAAAAAATCTGGATTTCATTATCGTAAACGATGTAACGGATCCTGATGGTGGTTTTGGGAATGAAACAAATGTCGTCACGTTATTATCAAAAAACGGAACGAATAAATCCTATCCCGCAATGCCGAAAAATGATCTTGCAACTCTTTTACTGGAGACAATAATTGAAGAGGAAAAGGTCGGCGCTTCGCATGATTGCTGAAGTGATTGTTGACGTCGCGGCCTTTCCGATTGATAGGCCGTTTGATTACATAGTTCCTGAACCGTTGATGTCAATAATTGAACTGGGCGCGCGTGTTAAAGTTCCTTTCGGGCCTCGGAAAGTCATTGGCTATATAACGAAGTTGAAAGAGGAAAGTGATCTAGAAGCAAGTAAATTAAGACCAATCCATGAGTTAGTCGATTTGGAACCAGTGCTAACGAATGAATTGTTAGACCTTTCCAAGTGGCTAGCGGAACAAACCTTATCTTATGAAATTGACGCGATGCAAGTGATGTTGCCTGCTGCAATGCGCGCAAAATATGAAAAATTTATTATCGTAAATGAACCTAAAGAAATTGATGACATAGAATTCAGCTTGTTCTTAGCTGGTAGAAATCGTGTTCCGATGAAAGAAGCGGAATCACGCAACTTGCTTGGGGTATTGAAAAGCTTAGTCAAAGATGGAGTCGTGACAGTCGATACAACAGTTAGTCAACAAACAGCCATGAAAAAAGTCCGGATGATTCGGATGGAAGAAGAAGTAGAACTTGAGCGCATTAAAGAAACATTGCATCAAAATGCGACGCGTCAAATTGAATTGGTGAATTGGATGATTGAAAATGCCGGGAAAACAGTTCCCGCGAAAACCATCACTGACGCATTAGGGATACAAAGCACGGTCATTAAAGCGCTTATTGACCGAGGGGCGGCGTATGAAGCATACGAAGAAGTATACCGGGAACCTGAAGCACCCGGACTAAAAGATGTGCCAATTCCGGTGCATTTAACAGATGAGCAGGAAGTTGCCTTGGAGAGTATTTCCGCTTCGATAAAAAGTGAGAAGCCAGAGACTTTTTTATTGCACGGTGTCACGGGCAGCGGAAAGACGGAAGTCTATTTACGCGCTATCCAAGAGGTTTTGGCGAATGGGAAAGAAGCAATTGTTCTTGTCCCCGAAATTTCATTAACGCCGCAAATGACTGCCCGGTTTAAGGCGCGTTTCGGCCCGCTGGTAGCAGTGATGCATAGTGCGCTTTCTTCCGGTGAAAAATATGATGAGTGGCGAAAAATTCGACGAGGCGAAGTGAAAGTTGTCGTTGGCGCCAGATCAGCTATTTTCGCACCATTTGAAAATGTTGGAATCATCATTTTGGATGAAGAACATGAGGGAACATATAAACAAGAAGATAATCCCCGATATCATGCTAGAGATGTGGCGATTAAAAGGGCTGAATATTATAATTGCCCGGTTATTCTCGGAAGTGCAACTCCATCACTTGAATCTTACGCACGTGCTTCAAAAGGAGTCTATACATTACTCACTTTAATGAACCGGGCAAAAAATCAAGCGCTTCCTGAAGTAGCTATCGTTGATATGCGTAATGAATTGAAATCTGGAAATCGATCAATGTTTTCAGTCGCGCTAGCAGAAGCAATCCGAAAACGTTTAGAAGTAGGCGAACAAAGTATTTTATTTCTGAACCGCCGAGGATTTTCTTCTTTCGTTCTCTGCAGGGATTGCGGAACAACAGTTGAATGCCCGAATTGCGATATTTCATTAACTTATCATCGGGCAAATGAGCGTTTGAAATGTCACTATTGTGGTCATGAAGAACGTGTTCCTTTAATATGTCCAGAATGTGAAAGTGAACATATTCGTTTTTTTGGAACGGGTACGCAAAAAGTAGAAGAAGAAATAGCGAATCTCGTTCCAGAAGCACGAGTGATTCGTATGGACGTTGACACGACAAGACGTAAAGGATCTCACGAGCGTTTACTACGGCAATTCAGTGAAGGGAAAGCCGATATTTTACTGGGGACTCAAATGATTGCGAAAGGGTTAGACTTTCCGAACATTACGCTAGTCGGCGTTCTCGCAGCCGATACGACGCTCCATTTGGCAGATTTTCGCGCTGCTGAAAAAACATTTCAATTGATGACTCAAGTAAGTGGACGTGCCGGACGACATGAACTGCCCGGCGAAGTATTCATTCAAACGTATTCTCCGGAACATTACGCGATTGAATTAGCGAAAGAGCATCATTACGAACCTTTTTATAATTTGGAAATGGCTGCGCGAAGGCAATATGGCTATCCGCCATTTTATTTTGTGACGCTTATCCAATTTACACATGAAGATGTCTTGAAGGTTGCAGACTATGCGAGTCGAGCCGCAACCTTTTTACAGTCGAATTTGTCGCCTGAAACAGTAATTATCGGACCGACAGCAGCTGCGATTAGTCGAGTGAACAATAGATATCGATACCAATGTTTGTTAAAATACAAAAAAGAGCCTAAGCTAACCGAAACGTTACAACAACTGATCAGATTATACCGTACGGATTGGATTAAGGCAGGCCTTACAATGAGCGTAGATGTAGATCCAGTATCTATTTACTAACCAGAAAGAAATGAGGAACCTAAGTTGGCAATAAAAGAAATTGTGGAGCATCCATCTCCCATCCTGTTAAAGAAATGCAAGGAAGTCGTGAAGTTTGATAAAAAACTTGCTGAACTTCTTGATGATATGTATGAAACGATGAAAGAAGTTGACGGCGTTGGATTAGCAGCACCTCAAATAGGCGAATCAATCCAAGTTGCTATCGTTGAAGTAGATGAAGAACAAGAGGTAATTGAACTTATTAACCCCGTTGTAACCGCAGTAGGAGGGTCTGAGATTGAAATCGAAGGATGTCTTAGTTTTCCCGGTGTTTACGGTGAAGTCGAACGTCCTTTTTATGTGAAAGTTGAAGCACAGGAGCGGGACGGCTCACTTTACGAACTTGAAGCAGAAGGCTATGAAGCGCGTGCAATCCTTCATGAGATAGATCACTTGAATGGTGTTTTATTTGATTCGAAAATTATTCGTATTGTGGATCTTGAAGAACTCGAGGCGCTTGAGGCTGAGGAAATTGAAATGAGCAGAGAAGGTGAAGAAGTTTGACGTCTATTATATTTATGGGGACACCGGATTTTTCAGTGCCGATTTTATCGATGCTTCGAAGTGAAGGATATGATGTGATTGCTGTCGTCACGCAACCGGATAGACCTGTTGGAAGAAAACGAGTACTAACACCGCCCCCGGTAAAAGTAGAAGCAGAAAAGCTGGGAATACGCGTCATCCAACCGGAAAAATTAACCGGCTCTGCTGAACTCGATGAAATTATATCCTTGAATGCGGACCTAATAATTACCGCAGCATTCGGTCAACTATTGCCAAATGAATTGCTCGATGCACCGAAGCTCGGATGCATTAACGTCCACGCGTCGTTACTGCCGAAATATCGAGGCGGTGCGCCAATTCATAAGGCAATCATGGACGGTGAAATGGAAACTGGCGTCACGATTATGTATATGGTCGAAAAATTGGACGCAGGCGATATTATCTCGCAAGTCAGCGTGCCAATCAATGATACAGATGATACGGGAACTTTGTTTGACGTCTTGTCAGAAGCTGGTGTAGATCTACTGAAAAATACACTTCCATCAATTCTAAATGAAACGAACGAACGAATTGTTCAAGACGAATCTCTTGTGACGTTTGCGCGTAATATTTCAAGAGAAGAAGAACGCATCGACTGGACAAAGGGCGGTAAAGAAATTTATGACAAAATCCGTGGTCTACATCCATGGCCAGTCGCCTATTCTGTATTTCAAGACGCCAATGTGAAAATATGGTGGAGCGAAAAAGTAGAAACCTCGTCCGATGCTGAACCCGGAACGATTATCGATATTGAAACTGATCGTATTATTGTAAAAACGGGTGATAATACCGGAGTAGCAATTACCGACATCCAACCTGCCGGAAGAAAAAGAATGCCAGCTGAAGTATTTATCCGTGGAATCGGTGCGGCATGGAATAAAGGAGATCGGTTTGAATGACCAGGCCAACTAAAAAAATATGGAACGGGAATGTGCGCGACGCAGCCCTTTCCATATTGATGGAAATAAACAATAACCAAGCTTATAGCAACCTTTTACTTCATCGAACGATAAAGAAATACAATATCGAAACAAAGGATCGTGCGCTATTAACCGAACTAACTTATGGAACTCTCCAACACCGAATGACCCTTGATTATTATTTAGAACCTTTCGTTCGCGGGAAACTGGATGGTTGGGTACGTGAGCTACTCAGAATGTCGTTGTATCAAATTGTTTATTTGACCAAAATTCCACCTCACGCCGTCGTTCACGAAGCAGTTGAAATTGCGAAAAGACGCGGCCACAAAAGAATTGCGCCGACAGTTAACGGAATTTTACGTTCCGTGCTACGTAAAGGCGTTCGGTCGCTTGATGATCTCGAAGATGGCGTCGCCAAGATTGCCATCGAAACGAGTCATCCTAAATGGCTAATCGAACGTTGGATTGACTTGTACGGAGAAGAAGACGCAGTTGCAATGGCGCATGAAAATAACAATCCAGCTTCAGTCACGATGAGAGTCAACACTGCAAAAACGACTGTCGATGAGGCGATTGCCGCGCTTAAGTCTGAAGGAATTGAAGTCCGACGCGGGGAAGTCGTTCCTGAAAGCTTGATTAGTGAATCAGGAAACCCTAGCAACACAGAAAGCTTTAAAAATGGACTCATCACCATCCAAGATGAAAGTTCAATGTTGCCTGTTAATGCACTTGATGTAGAACCGGGTATGAAGGTGCTTGATATGTGCGCAGCACCCGGCGGGAAATCAACCCATATCGCAGAAAAAATGAACGATGAAGGCGAAGTGTATGCGCATGACATTCACGAGCATAAAATAAAACTGATTCAGTCGAATACAGAAAGACTCGGTCTCCGTTCGATAATTCCCAAAAGCGGCGATAGTCGAGAGTTAGTAAACTTATACGGTGAATCATCGTTTGACCGAATTCTCCTTGATGCACCATGCAGCGGATTTGGCGTTATTCGAAGAAAACCGGAAATAAAGTATGTTAAAAATGAGAAAGATATTAAAGGTTTACTGACCATTCAATCAGAACTATTGGACACTGCAGAAAAACTTCTAAAACCAAATGGTGTTATCGTGTATAGTACATGTACAGTTGAACATGAAGAAAATCGCGGGATGGTTGAAAGGTTTCTAGAAAAACATCAAAATATTGAGCTGATTCCATTGCCGAATTTACATGAAAATGAAAAACTTTCGATTGAAAATGATACACTTCAAGTATTGCCTCAACACTTCGGGGGAGACGGTTTTTTCGTCGCAGCTTTTAGAAAAAAACTTTAAGATATAAATAGACAAGATAGAATGGGGAGATGGATGGTGCAATTTGAAGTTCTTTCAGATATTGGGAAAAAAAGAACAGTGAATGAAGACGGCGCGGCGGTCTTTACACTTCCCGAAGGAATAACACTTGCGGTCATTGCAGATGGTATGGGGGGACATCGCGGAGGAGATTTTGCAAGTTCAACTGCGATAACAGTACTCGAAGAGGAATTTATGAAATTAAAGGATCGAGAAATCGATCAAGAAATGGATTGGACTGTTTGGCTCAAAGAAACAATATTTCAAGTCAATCGATTCTTATTTAATTATGCAAAAGATCATGAGGAATACAAGGGAATGGGGACTACTCTTGAAGCAGCGATTATTAAAAATCATTCCTGCCATATTTACCATATCGGTGACAGTAGAGTTTATTTGATTGATCCTGAGGGAATACGTCAAATTACGGTAGATCATTCCTATGTAAATGTTCTTCTCGAAAGCGGGGAAATCACTAAGGAAGAAGCTGCTAAACACCCACAACGTAACTGGATTATGAAAGCCCTTGGATCTGAAAGAACAATTGAACCCGACTATCATTCAGAAGTACTTGGAAAAGATAGCTATCTTCTTCTCTGTACAGATGGTTTAAGTAATAAAGTGGATGTAGAATCGATGCAAAGTATTATTTTATCGGATCGCTCACTGCGTGAAAAAACGGAAGCGCTCGTAAACTTAGCAAATAAATTGGGCGGCGAAGATAACATTTCAGTTATATTGTTAAAGCCTTCGGATGAGGAGGTGTCGGTCCTGTGATAGGCAAACGAATAGGTGGACGTTATGAAATATTGAAATTTATCGGCGGGGGCGGTATGTCGCGCGTCTATCTTGCACACGATATTATCCTCGATCGTGATGTCGCGATAAAAGTTCTAAATTATGACTTTTCAAATGAAGAAGAACTTAAACGACGTTTTATGAGAGAGGCTCTTTCCGCTACAAGCTTAACGCATCCGCATATTGTTGATATCTATGATGTAGGAGAAGACGGCGATATCCATTATTTAGTAATGGAGTTTATTGAAGGGCAAACACTGAAGGAATATATCAATTCCAATGGACCATTAGCACCTGAACAAGCTTTGCCAATTATGCGGCAACTTGTTTCCGCCATCTCAAACGCGCATTACAACGGCATTGTTCACCGAGATATAAAACCGCAAAACATTTTGATGGATCACGATGGAAATGTGAAAATAACTGATTTTGGAATCGCAATGGCATTAAGCGCTACCGCTTATACAAAGACAAATTCAGTTTTGGGTACCGTTCATTATCTGTCCCCTGAACAAGCGCGCGGCGGCATGGCAACGAAAAAATCAGATATTTATTCTTTGGGAATTGTGTTTTATGAATTATTAACAGGGAAATTGCCATTCTCGGGTGAATCGGCGGTTTCAATCGCTTTAAAACATTTACAAGAAGAAACGCCTTCTGTCCGAAAGTTATTTCCGACAGTTCCACAAAGCGTTGAAAATGTAATTTTAAAAGCGACAGCTAAAGACGCTGTTAGTAGATATAGATCTGCAGATGAAATGCAAGATGATCTTGCAACAGTATTATCGCCCGAACGTGCAAATGAAGAAAAGTTTGTCAGTTCGTTTGATGATGAATCGACACGTGTGATTCCCGCTATAACGGCAACATCCAAGTTCGATAATGTACAGCAAACAAAAGAAAATCAACCCGTAAACCCTGAAGTCGAAGAGGTTGTCGAACCAGTCAAAAAGAAGCGGAAGAAATGGCCGATAGTCGTCGGGATTTTAGCAGGTCTTGCTGCAATTGCTCTGTTAATCGTGTTTCTACCTGGTTTATTGGGACTTAATAAAATAGAAGTTCCCGATGTTAGCGATTATGACGAGAAAGAAGCAATCGATCTACTTGAAGAGAAAGGTTTTATTGTCGCAGAGGATAGAACTGAACAAACTTCTGATGAATTTGAAGCGGGAAAAGTCATTCGAACTGTTCCAGAAGCTGGTAAGGAACGAAGAGCGGGGACTGAAATTACGCTTTATATTAGTACAGGAAAAGAAGTCACAGAATTAGATGATTATACCGGCCGAGACATCGGGCAAGTTAAAGGTATTGTAGAAGAAGTGTTTAAATCAATTGAAATAGAAGAAGTTTTTGACGATGAAATACCAAAGGGAACAATAATAAAACAAGAACCTGAAGCAGGTAAAGAATACGTTTTAAGTGAAACTGATCTCGTCTTTACGGTAAGCAAAGGGAAAGAGATGCGAAAACTTGAAAATCTTGTTGGTTATGATGAACAGAAATTAGAGGAATATGCCAAGTCGTCTGGTTTAAACATAGTCGTGACTAGTAAAGAACATCACGCTACAGTCGGATCAGGCAGAATTATTTCTCAAGAACCAGCTGCTGATACAATGATGGAAAAAGGCGGCAGAGTTGAAGTTATCCAATCCTTAGGTCAAGAACAAAAGCCGATTAGACAATTAATCCAAACCGTAACCATTGAATATCTTCCTGAAGAACCTGAAGATGGTGAGGAAGAAGACCCTGAAGCAGAAAGAAAGCCGAATAGAATTCGGATTTATATCGAAGATCGTAAAAATTCCATGACTGATGTTTTTAGTGATTTCGAAATCACCGAAGATACGCCGAGACGTATAACCATTGAGTTGGAAGAAGGTCAAAGCGGTGCGTATCGCATTATGCGTGATGACGAGCAGATTGCAGAAGAAAAATTCGATTACGATGACGTTGATTGAGAAGGAAGGTAATTTCTCTGGAAGGACAAATTAGAAAAGCGATTAGCGGATTTTATTATGTGGAAAATGATGGCGTAATCGTTCAATGTAAAAGCCGCGGTGTTTTTCGGAAGCGGGGCGTTCATCCACTAGTTGGTGACTTTGTTACTTTCGTTCCCGACGGTGCTAATGATGCGACGATTACAGTTGTTCACGAAAGAAAAAATGAACTCGTGCGTCCGCCAATTTCAAATGTGGATCAAGCGATTCTCGTATTTTCAATCGTGGAACCAGACTTTAGTGCGCATTTACTTGACCGTTTTCTTACCGTTATTGAATCGTTTAAAATCCGACCCGTTATTTGTTTGACGAAAAAAGATCTGGCGAATGAAAAAGAGCTAGAGCAAGTTGAAAAAGCTGCAAAGTATTACGAGAAAATCGGTTATCAAGTCATGACGACCTTTATCGATGATGAAAATTTACCGGAAATGCTTAAACCAATTTTGAATGGAAAAACAACCGTGTTGGCAGGACAATCAGGTGTAGGGAAGTCTACATTATTAAATACTGTGCTTCCCTCACTTGGTTTAAAAACAGGCGTGATATCAGAAGCCCTTGGCAGAGGAAAGCATACGACCCGCCATGTTGAACTATTAGAAGTCGCTGGCGGCCTCGTTGCGGATACTCCGGGCTTCAGTTCACTTGAGACTGACCATATCGAAAAAGAAGAACTTTCTCGCTACTTTGTAGAAATCGATCAAGCATCGGATTATTGTAAATTCCGTGGATGTTTACATTTTAATGAACCGAAATGTGAAGTGAAGAAATTAGTGGAGGATGGAGAAATTGCAAAACATCGCTACGAAAACTATCTTTACTTTTTACAGGAAATAAGAGAAAGAAAGCCGAGGTATGAAAAACATGATTAAAATTGCACCTTCAATTTTGGCTGCAGATTTTTCAAAGCTTGCAGAAGAAGTACGGGAAGTTGAAAAAGCCGGAGCGGATCTTATCCATATCGACGTGATGGATGGTCACTTTGTACCCAATATTACAATGGGCCCAATCGTAGTGGAAGCGCTACGACCGGTAACATCATTACCGCTGGACGTCCATTTAATGATTGAAAATCCGGATGCTTATATTGAACAGTTTGCAAAAGCTGGAGCTGACTATATAACGGTACATGTTGAAGCATGTCCCCATTTACATCGCACGCTTCAACTGATTCGGTCCACTGGGGTAAAAACTGGGGTCGTTTTGAATCCTCACACACCTGTAGAATCGATTCTTCATGTTCTTGATAATGTCGATATGGTGTTATTTATGACGGTCAATCCAGGATTCGGCGGTCAAGCGTTTATTCATTCAGTTCTCCCGAAAGTAAAACAGCTGTCCACAATTATTAAAGAACGGAATTTGGAGATTGAAATTGAAATAGACGGCGGAGTCGATGAAAATACGATCATTCCATGTGTCGAAGCAGGAGCCACAATATTAGTCGCAGGTTCGGCTATTTTCAATCAAGAAAATCGCGCTGAAGCTTTACAAACCATTAAAGCAGCTGGAGAAGGAGCTTTGCAAAAATGAAATATGCCGTTGTCTGTGCGGGGGGTCCTGAACATGAGGTTGCGGAATTATCCGGATTTCATGTGGATGAAACTGTTTTTATCGGTGCAGACAGAGGGGCGGTTCATCTACTCGAAAAGGGAATCACACCTAAAGAGGCGGTAGGCGATTTCGATTCTGTTTCACTAGAAGAATATGAAAAAATTAAAGAAGCAGTTAAAAATATTTCGAAATTCAATGCTGAAAAAGATGAAACCGATACTGAACTGGCGATTGAACGTGCGCTCTCCTATAATCCTGAACATGTATTATTAACGGGTGTCACGGGCGGCCGACTTGATCATTCAGCGTCTGCATTACATCTTCTGTACCGATTACAAATTGAATATCCAAACATTTCATTTTCAATTATCAACCAGACAAATGAAATGTCGATCCTTCTACCGGCTGTACATAAGTTGGTTCAAGACAATCGTTATCAATTTGTTTCATTTTTTTCTTTTGGCCGAAAAGTGACAGGCCTTACGCTTACTGGATTTAAGTATGAAACAATCAATGAAACACTCGATTTGGGCATGACAAAGTTTACAAGTAACGAGACAGCTTCTCATATCTGTACTATCTCATTCCGCGGGGGCATATGCTTAATGGTAAGGAGTTCAGATGCTTGAAAGGAGTGGGGAGTTGCGGGTTTATACATTTACACTACCAAAGTTTGTGAGTGGTTTCGTCCGGAAATGTATCGTTATCTTTCGTAAAGATGAAAAATCTAAGCCATCGCCATCGAACAAGAAGAAGAGGAAGAAAAACGAAAAAATGCCAGGCTGAAGTTTTTCAGCTTGGCATTTTGTTTCTCTGGGAAACTATAGAATTACGGACTGTGGAAATCTCCTAACATAGAGATTTCACGTCTAGCTTCAGGCGCCAGCCCCTCGGGTCATAAGTAATCCAACTATGTGGCAAAGGACGCCACGTCGCTGGATTACTTATGCCTGTCGGGGCTAGACGGGCGCCTTCCGCTTTTGTTCTACAAAATTAAACTCTTTGAACTTTACCTGATTTTAGAGCTCTTGCAGAAACCCAAACTCTTTTAGGTTTTCCGTCAACGAGAATACGGACTTTTTGAAGGTTCGCTCCCCATGTACGTCTGCTTGAGTTTAGTGCGTGAGAACGTGTATTTCCTGTACGGGCTTTACGGCCAGTGATTACGCATTGTTTAGACATATTTGTACCTCCTCGTAAATGAAGATTAAGCGATGCATTTCTTAAATTCGCATACAACTAAATTTATCACATATATGTCCCCATTGCAACCTATTTCGATGGAACTTTCAAGCTAAATACCTTTACATCTACTTTGAAAAGAAAATGCTTTCTTTTATTATTATGTGGAGTATAGTACAATAGGGTGAGTAAAACTAGGATGCGGAGGGACACACTATGTCAATCGAAGTATTAAACGAGTATGGCAAGATCGATATAACGAATGACGTTATCGCTCAAGTCGTTGGTGAATCTGCTATAGAGTGCTATGGTATTGTAGGTATGGCTTCTAAGCATCAAATCCGAGATGGTTTAACAGAAATTCTGCGAAAAGAAAACTTTACACGCGGCGTCATTGTTCGAAATATCGGTGAGGAAACGCATATTGATATGCACGTTATAATTGGGTACGGAACAAAAATTTCGGAAGTTGCCTACCAAGTACAATCAAAAGTAAAATACACATTAAAGAAAACAGTGGGATTATCCGTAAAATCGGTTAATATATTTGTCCAGGGAGTTCGCGTAACGAACCTGTAGAAGGAGGAAATTATTTCAATGAAGTCAATAGATGGTTTAAAATTTGCGGAAATGATAAAGCTCGGTGCTCATCATCTTTATCTGAACGCCGACTACGTCGATTCGTTAAACGTGTTTCCCGTTCCTGATGGTGATACAGGAACAAATATGAATTTGTCTATGACATCAGGGGCGAATGAAGTCGCCGCAAATGCTGTCCCGCATATTGGTGAAACGGCAGGGGCGCTCTCGAAAGGATTGCTTATGGGGGCGCGTGGAAATTCAGGTGTTATTTTATCGCAATTATTCCGTGGTTTTGGAAAAGCGATTGAAAATGAAGCTTTTCTTGACGGTAAAAAATTTGCATCCGCGTTACAATATGGTGTTGAAACAGCGTATAAAGCAGTTATGAAACCTGTAGAAGGTACAATATTAACAGTTGCAAAAGATGCTGCAAATGTTGGCGTGGAAGTATCAAAAACAACAGATGATTTCATTGAAGTAATGGAAGCAGTTGTACGCGAATCGAAAGCTTCACTTGAACGCACGCCTGATTTACTTGCAGTGTTAAAAGAAGTCGGAGTTGTGGATAGCGGCGGGCAAGGACTTGTATATGTCTACGAGGGCTTTTTGGCATCTCTGAAAGGCGAAGGACTTCCGGAAAGAACCGACGAACAAGCGATGAAAGAAATGATCAATGAGCAACATCATCTTAGCCTTCAAGGCTTTATGAATACAGAGGATATTATCTTTGGTTATTGCACGGAGTTCATGGTGAAATTCGAAGATGAAAAGCTATTGAATAATCCTTATGACGAATCTAATTATCGGGAAGAATTAAGTCAGTTCGGAGATTCACTGCTTGTTATTTCAGATGACGACGTTGCAAAAGTTCATATTCATTCAGAAGAGCCGGGCGACGTACTTTCATTTAGTCAAAAATATGGTTCACTCATTGATATTAAAATTGAAAATATGCGTGAACAACATATAAACCTTGTTGGTGCAGATCACAATGTACATAATGTTAAACAATCTGAATCCATTAAACATCCTTATGCAATTGTAACGGTTGCAATGGGTTCCGGAATAGCTGAATTATTGCAGAGTGTTGGCGCATCGGCAGTTATCGAGGGTGGACAAACCATGAATCCATCCACTGAAGATATCGTAAAAGCAATTGAAGATATCAGCGCCGAGCGTGTTTTAATATTACCGAACAATAAAAACATTATCATGGCTGCAGAACAAGCCGCGGAAATAATCGGAATTGAAGCGGCGGTTGTACCAACGAAAACTGTTCCAGAAGGATTATCTGCGATTCTTGCGTTTAATCCAGAGGCTGAAGTTAGCGTCAATGCAACTGCGATGACGGAAGCTGCCTCTCATGTAAAAACAGCGCAAGTAACGCATGCGGTTAGAGATACAACAATTGATGGCCTGACAATAAAGAAAGGCGAATACATGGGAATTGCAGAGGGGAAAATTGTAACAACTCATGCATCAATTGAAGAAGTAACAAAAGAATTATTATCAAAAGTTGTAGATGATGACGCTGAAATCGTTACGGTCCTTTACGGCGAAGAAGTAACGGAAGATGCCGCTTCTCTCATAGAAAGTTATATCGAAGATAACTTTGACCATGTGGAAGCTGAACTTTATAATGGGAACCAACCGCTTTATCCGTATATTATTTCAGTCGAATAATAGTCGAAAACAGTGCTGCTTATTCATAAGCAGCACTGTTTTTTTGAGGAAAGACGAAGTTTTTTGTTCTATTCAAGATTTTCATGTAAAATAGGAATCAGGATATAGTGAGGGGGAAATTCAGATGAAATTCAGATCAGTATTTGAAATAATCGGTCCAGTCATGATCGGACCTTCATCTTCACATACAGCAGGGGCTGCAAAGTTAGGACGCGTAGCACGGACACTTTTCGGACGCCAACCGGAATGGGCTCGTATTCACCTATATGGTTCTTTTGCAGAAACATATAAAGGGCATAGTTCAGACGTTGCGATTATTGGGGGATTACTAGATTACGATACTTTCGATGAACGTATAAAAACTTCGTTTGAAGAAGCAGAAAAAGTTGGTTTGACATTTGAATTTATTCCTGAGGAAGAAGAGATGCCTCATCCGAACACGGCAAAAATTGTTATTGGGGATAGCAAAAGTGTTATGGAATTGACGGGGATCTCAATTGGCGGCGGGAAAATGGAAGTTGTTGAACTAAACGGATTCCCACTAAGGCTTTCAGGGAATTATCCAGCACTTTTGGTAGTCCATGAAGATACAGCCGGAGTCATTGCAAACGTTTCCAATGCACTCGCTACAAGAGGCGTGAACATTGCGCATATGGAAGTCGGCCGTAAAGAAAAAGGTCAAATGGCGTTAATGGTTATCGAAGTCGACCAGTTAATCGATGACGAACTTATCGATGAAATAAAAGTTTTACCACATATTACACAAATCTCAACGATTGCCGATTAAGGGGGACGAAAAAATGGATGTATTATTTAGCTCAGTAAAAGAACTTGTCGCGCTTGCGGAATCGCAAAATAAACCTATATCAGAAATAATGATCGAACAGGAAATATTAATCACGAAAAGAACTCGTGAAGAGATAATCGATCAAATGGATAATAATTTAAAAGTCATGGAAGAAGCAGTTGAAAAAGGATTGCAGGGTGTCCGCTCAACATCGGGTTTAACCGGCGGGGATGCTGTACTGATTCAAAAATATATGGAATCCGGAAAATCACTTTCTGGGGACGTCATCTTAGACGCGGTAAGTAAAGCAGTCGCAACGAATGAAGTAAACGCGGCAATGGGACTGATTTGTGCAACACCGACAGCTGGTGCGGCTGGAATTGTTCCGGGCACTTTATTTGCAGTGAAAAACAAATTGAATCCAACTCGGGAACAAATGATCAATTATTTATTTACTTCAGGTGCATTTGGTTTTGTCGTTGCAAACAATGCTTCCATATCCGGTGCAGCGGGCGGGTGTCAAGCTGAAACGGGATCGGCCGGGTCAATGGCTGCTGCTGCAATTGTTGAAATGGCCGGCGGTACACCACAGCAAAGTGCCGAGGCTTTTTCGATTGTCATGAAGAATATGCTTGGACTTGTCTGTGATCCAGTTGCAGGCCTTGTTGAAGTGCCTTGTGTAAAACGAAATGCAATGGGAGCGGCTAAAGCGTTAGTCGGTGCAGACATGGCGCTTGCGGGCGTAGTCAGTCGAATTCCTACGGACGAAGTAATCGAAGCGATGCACCGAATTGGTCAGTCAATGCCTTCAGCTTTACGGGAAACGGCAAAAGGCGGACTAGCGGCAACACCTACGGGAAAGGCATTGCAAGCAAAAATATTTGGAGAGCAAACGGTTGGAAGTAGCTCGAACACTTAATGACTCAGTAACTACCGTAAAAGGAATCGGAAAGAAGGCTGGAGAACAGCTTGAGTCATTGAGAATCATCACCATTTCCGATTTAATAATGACGTTCCCGTATCGTCATGACGATTTTACATTGAAAGATTTATCTGAAACACCACATAATGAGCGTGTCACAATTGAAGGCAGAGTCGAAAGTGAACCCGCCGTTTTATTTCTTGGGAATAAACGATCCCGTCTTCAAGTCCGTCTTCTTGCCGGCAGGCATCTCGTGAAGGCGGTCTTTTTTAATCAGCATTATTTAAAAGATCGACTCGAACCAGGATCGATTGTAACGGTAACCGGGAAATGGGACCGCGGCAGACAATCAATCAATGTATCGAACTTTACTTCGGGTCCGAAATCCGAACAAGCAAACTTTGAACCTGTTTATAGTTTGAAAGGCGTTATGCATCAGAAAACTTTTCGACGCTTTATGCGAAGTGCATTAGATAGCGTCGTAGGACTTCATGAAGATCCACTGCCTGCTGACATTCTCGAAGCATATAAATTACCAACACTAGAGCAAGCTCTGGAAATGATTCATTTTCCTAAAAGTCCAGCGCATATGAAACACGCCAGAAGAAGATTTGTTTACGAAGAGCTTTTACTTTTTCAATTAAAAATGCAAGGAATGAAAAAGATAAGGAAAGAGTCGGATAAAGGCGTCATTATCGACTATAATCTCAATAAAGTGAAGGATCTAATCGCTTCATTGCCGTATGAATTAACGGGTGCGCAAAAACGCGTCGTCAACGAATTATGCGCCGAATTGAAAAGCGATGCGCGGATGAATCGACTTCTGCAAGGAGATGTTGGTTCGGGTAAAACTGTCGTAGCGGCAATTGCGCTTTATGCAGCCATAACGGCAGGATTCCAGGGGGCCCTCATGGCGCCGACGGAGATACTTGCGGAACAACATGCGGCATCACTCGCTGAATGGCTAGAGCCTTTTGGCGTAACTGTCGCATTTCTTTCTGGTTCAACAAAAGGTAAAGCAAGAGAAAATTTGCTTGAAAGATTAGCAGCGGGCGATGTCGATTTACTTATCGGTACGCATGCGCTTATTCAACCAGATGTGATCTTTAAAAACTTAGGTCTCGTCATAACGGACGAACAACATCGTTTCGGCGTGGAACAAAGACGCGTGCTGCGCGAAAAAGGCATTAATCCCGATGTTTTATTTATGACAGCAACGCCAATTCCAAGAACGCTCGCGATTACAGTGTTCGGAGAAATGGATGTCTCTGTATTGGATGAATTGCCAGCGGGCCGTAAAGAAATCGAAACGCATTGGATGAAAGAGGAATCCCTGCATCCGATATTGAATAAGATGCAAGCTGAACTGCAAGCCGGAAGACAAGCTTATGTCATTTGTCCGCTTATTGAAGAATCGGATAAACTAGACGTTCAAAATGCGGTCGATGTTTACGAGCAATTATCGACTCATTTTCGAGGTCGATTCACAGTCGGACTCATGCATGGTCGACTTCATTCTGATGATAAAGAAAACATAATGCGTCAGTTCAGTGAAGGCGAAATAGATGTTTTGGTATCCACAACGGTTGTTGAGGTCGGCGTAAACGTTCCAAACGCGTCTTTCATGTTAATATACGATGCAGGACGTTTCGGCCTATCCCAACTTCACCAATTAAGAGGGCGTGTTGGAAGGGGAGCAGCGCAGTCATACTGTGTCCTATTAGCAGACCCGAAAACGGAAGAAGGCAAGGAACGAATGCAGTCGATGACAGAAACGAATGATGGGTTTGTTTTAGCGGAAAAGGACTTGGAGCTCAGAGGCGCTGGCGACTTTTTCGGCAGGAAACAAAGCGGTATGCCAGAATTCAAGATGGCGGATCTCGTCCATGATTTCAGGGCGCTCGACACAGCAAGGAAAGATGCAGAAAAGTTCCTAGCTTCCGATGAATTTTGGAATGCACCAGAATATGCACTTTTAAGAAAGCGGCTTGAGGAATCAGGCGCGCTGGGGAATGAACGAATTGATTGACGAAGTTGGATTTTAATCAAATATACTACAGCCGATGCCCTAGTATGGGTATCGGCTTTGTTATTGGCTCCAACTCCACGAGTCACAAAAAAACGCCTTGCGCATGTCGTCTACCATTTCTTACTGTCTAGTTCCAGCAGCCAGATGCTCGGGTCGTAAGTTGATTTATCTTAGGAAGAATTGAACTACATTCTTCCCGGGCAAATAGCGCCACTTTGCCAACTCGCCTTATGCCTGTCGCATCTAAACGGCCGCTTCCACATTTCGGACTTGCATTCTAATTTCTATCTTTATATACTGATGTTAGTACCAAGTGCTAATTCGGAAGGTGAAACGATTGCGAATGCCTAAAAAAGAGAGGCAATTACTTCTCAAAAAGTTGGTAGAAACAGATCCGTTTTTGACAGATGAAGAACTGTCGAAACGATATGACGTAAGCGTTCAAACAATTCGATTGGACAGACTTGAATGCGGAATACCGGAACTACGAAAACGTTTAAAAAGAGTAGCCTCGCAGTCGATGGCAGGCGAAGTTAAATCACTCAGTTCCGATGAAATAATCGGTGACATTATCGATATAGAACTTGATAAACGAGCATTGTCTATTTTTGATGTTACAATAGACCACGTCTTCCAACGAAGTGGAATTGCGCGTGGACATCATCTATTTGCCCAAGCAAATTCATTGGCTGTGGCGGTTATGGATGAAGACCTTGCTTTAACGGTAAAGTCAACAATCGATTTTTTGAAACCAGTGAAAGTCGGCGACCGGGTCATTGCACGTGCAGAAGTTAAAAATGAAAGCAATATGGAAAATCGAACACTTGTTGATGTAGTTTCCAAAGTCGGTGACGTGGTCGTGTTTACAGGCCAATTTTATATGTACCGGACGACGGAGCGGAAACAGGAGGAATTATTATGATTATCGCTTTAGACGGAATGGGCGGAGACAACGCACCTAAAGAAATAATAAAAGGCGCATTGAAAAGTGTCGAGGCTTTTGACGATATACATATACATATTTTCGGGGATGAAAAAGCAATCGCCCCTTACTTAAAAGAACATGATCGATTAACAGTCATTCATTGCTCAGAAATAATCGAACCAGATGATGAGCCCGTTCGAGCAATTCGACGGAAAAAAGATGCCTCTATGGTTCGCATGGCGCAGGCCGTTAAAGACAGCGAAGCACAAGCGGGGGTTTCCGCGGGGAATACGGGCGCGCTCATGGCGGCAGGACTTTTTATCGTCGGGCGAATCGATGGAATTGAACGACCTGCACTTGCACCCACACTTCCAACAGTGGACGGTCAAGGATTTGTCATGCTCGATTTGGGTGCTAACTCGGATGCCAAACCTTCCCACCTTGGCCAATATGCAGTAATGGGAAGTATTTATGCTGAAAAAGTGCGCGGCATTTCTAATCCGCGAATCGGTTTATTAAATATTGGAACTGAAGAAGGAAAAGGAAATGAACTGACAAAAGCTGCATACGATGTCTTGAAATCTGCTCCAATTAACTTTATCGGTAACGTAGAAGCCCGTGATTTATTGCTGGGTGCGGCAGATGTAATTGTTACGGATGGCTTTACGGGAAACATGGTGTTAAAAACAATCGAAGGAACTGCACTCGGCTTTTTCACGATGTTAAAAGATGTCTATACATCATCATTAAAGACAAAATTATCCGCAGCACTTGTAAAAAGTGAACTCGGTGGATTAAAAAAGAAAATGGATTACTCGGAGTACGGCGGAGCCGGATTATTCGGTTTGAATGCGCCGGTGATAAAAGCTCACGGTTCATCGAATGCAAATGCTATTTATAACGCAATTCGCCAAGCACGAACAATGGTTGAATATGATGTGAGCGGAACAATCCGTAGAACGATTGGAGAGGGGCAGAAAGAATGACGAAAATTGCATTTGTTTTCCCAGGACAAGGATCTCAATCTGTCGGTATGGGACAAGAACTTGCGGAGAAAAGTGGAGAACATTTTAAGAAGGCCGACGAAGTACTTGGCTTCACATTAAGCGATCTGATTTTAGAAGGGCCTGGGGAAGAACTAACAGTGACGTACAACGCGCAACCTGCACTTCTCACTGTCGGATCAATGATTGCTTCAAGACTAATTGAAGAAGGCATTACACCGGATTTTACAGCGGGGCATAGCTTGGGCGAATATACGGCTCTGGTCGCGTCGGGCGTACTGTCATTTGAAGATGGTGTATCAGCTGTACATAAACGCGGACTTTATATGAATGAAGCGGTTCCGGCAGGCGTTGGAGCGATGGCTGCAATTCTTGGTTTGGACGCTGAAGCTGTAACGAAAGTAACTGATTCTATTACTGCAAACGGCGATGCAGTCCAACCTGCAAATTTGAATTGCCCGGGTCAAATCGTTATTTCGGGTACGAAAGCAGGCGTTGAAAAAGCTTGTGTCGAATTAAAAGAAGCAGGCGCTAGAAGAGCAATTCCACTGGATGTCAGCGGACCATTTCACTCATCGCTCATGAAACCTGCAGCCGGGAAACTTGATGAAACGCTCGGTGAAATTTCAATGAAAGATGCCGGGATTCCATTGATTGCAAATGTGAACGCATCGATTGTCGAAAATAGTGAAGAAATAAAAGGGTTGCTTGTTGAACAATTGTACTCGCCTGTTCTATGGGAAGATTCAGTTCGTACAATGCTGGACAACGGCGTTACACATTTTATTGAATGCGGTCCGGGTAAAGTGCTTAGCGGATTAATCAAGAAAATTGATCGTTCAGCTACAGTCTTGCCGGTTTATGATGAAGAATCGTTAGAAGCGGTCGTTGAAGCTTCGAAAGGATGGTCAAAATGAGTAGATTTGAAGGAAAAGCAGCAATCGTTACAGGCGCATCGCGTGGAATTGGACGAGAAATCGCACTGAATCTAGCAAATGAAGGCGCAAAAGTTGTTGTCAATTACAGCGGTAGCAAAGACAAAGCGGATGAAGTTGTTGAGTTAATCAAAAATGCAGGCGGAGAAGCGTTTGCTGTACAAGCAGATGTGTCGAATCCGGATAGCGTTAAAAATATGATTGACGAGACGATTGCAACATTCGGCTCAATTGATATACTTGTTAACAACGCAGGCATTACAAGAGATAATTTATTGATGCGCATGAAAGAAGACGAGTGGGATGATGTCATTAGTATTAATTTAAAAGGCGTTTTTCTCTGCACAAAAGGCGTGACGCGTCAGATGATGAGGCAACGCGCAGGAAAAATTGTAAACGTAGCATCAATCGTCGGTGTTTCCGGTAATCCTGGACAAGCCAACTACGTAGCCGCAAAAGCCGGTGTGATTGGTTTAACAAAAACAACAGCGAAAGAGCTTGCGACGAGAAATATTAACGTCAATGCTGTTGCACCTGGATTCATCACAACGGATATGACAGAAACATTAAGTGAAGATGTCCAAAAGCAAATGCTTGCAAACATCCCCCTTGGTAAACTGGGCAGTCCTGAAAACGTGGCAAAAACAGTATTATTTTTACTGTCAGATGATGCTGCTTATATTACAGGTCAAACGATCCATGTTGACGGCGGAATGGTCATGTAGTCTTGAACAAAATCCATAAGTAAGTATAATCATCGAGGGGAGGTGACAGATTTGGCAACAGTAGTAGAACGTGTAACGAAAGTAATCGTCGACCGCCTTGGCGTCGATGAAAGTGAAGTTAAAATTGAAGCATCCTTCCGTGATGACCTCGGTGCAGACTCTTTAGATGTAGTTGAGCTCGTAATGGAATTAGAAGATGAATTCGATATGGAAATTTCCGATGACGACGCGGAAAAAATTGGCACAGTCGGCGACGCAGTAACATATATCGAAGCAAAAGTTAACTAATTAAAGGTGAAGTTATTATAATTCATCGCTAGGTAATGAAATCTATTTTGATTTCAAACCAAAATACAAGAGACGCATCTATCCAATCGAAAGAAAGGATAGACCGCGTCTCTTTTAAGTTAAATGTAGTGTAAAGCGGTGTGTTTAGGGGGGGCGAAAGTCATGAGTTGCAAGCAAAATTATTTGAATGCAAGCAAACGTCTTTCAAGTGCAAGCAAACTACTTAGGTGTGCAAACAAATGTGGGGTAAGTGCAAGCAAAACCTAGTCGAGTGCAAGCAAGTTCCACTGTATGGAATTCCCTATGTATTAATCGCATCTTTCTCTATTGCCCTTTGCACTTACAGGCGTAACAAGGTAAAATTAAAGGTATCATGTTCTGAAAGGTAGAATCGTTCTTATGACAGGTAAACGAAACACGGAAAAAAATAAAAAAACACAACTTCCTCTAGTTGTTCGAAACAAATTTGAGGAACTACAACAAAGGCTTTCAATTACATTTGACAATCCTTCCCTTCTATACAACGCTTTTACCCATTCATCCTATGTGAATGAGCATCGAAGAAAGAATTTTATGGATAACGAACGACTTGAATTTTTAGGCGACGCCGTACTTGAACTTGGCGTATCACAATATCTATATTCAACAGAGCCAGGAATGAGCGAAGGTGAATTAACAAAGCTCAGAGCTGCAATTGTTTGCGAACCAGCACTCGTTAAGTTTGCAAATGAAGTAGAGTTCGGTCAGTATGTCTTACTCGGTAAAGGTGAAGAACAAACCGGGGGAAGAATGCGTCCAGCTCTTCTTGCAGACGTTTTTGAAGCATTCATCGGCGCGTTATATATCGATCAGGGTATGGATGCGGTAACCAAATTTCTGGACACAGTCGTTCTTCCTAAAATCAGTAACGGTGCTTTTTCGCATGTGATGGATTACAAAAGTCGACTACAAGAAATCATTCAGCAGTCGAATAGCGGACATCTTCAATATGAAGTGATTGAAGAGAAAGGGCCGGCACACGCAAAAACGTTTATTACGGTCGTTAGGCTCAGTGACATAGAGCTTGGAACAGGTAACGGGAGATCGAAAAAAGAAGCGGAACAAGAAGCTGCCCGACATGCGATTAGTAAACTTAAGAGTGAGCAGGTTGAAGGGGAGATTTAAATGTTTCTAAAAAGACTCGAAATAATAGGTTTTAAATCATTTGCTGAGCGGATTGGCATTGACTTTGTTCCCGGAGTGACAGCAGTTGTCGGTCCGAATGGGAGTGGGAAAAGTAATATTACAGATGCCATACGATGGGTCCTCGGCGAACAATCCGCAAAATCGTTGCGCGGTGCGAAAATGGAAGATGTTATTTTCGCTGGAAGCGATTCGCGGAAGCCGCTTAACTTTGCCGAAGTAACCCTTATTTTAGATAATAGTAAGGGCCTTTTTCCACTGGATTACACTGAAATCAGTGTCAGTCGACGGGTTTTTCGTTCCGGCGAAAGTACATATTTATTGAATGGGCAACAATGTAGACTATTAGACATAAATAATGTGTTCATGGATTCAGGGCTTGGGAAAGAGGCTTTTTCCATCATATCGCAAGGTCGTGTTGATGAAATATTAAATAGCAGACCTGAAGATCGTCGAAGTATTTTTGATGAAGCCGCAGGCGTTTTGAAATATCGAAATCGAAAACGCAAGGCTGAACATAAGTTGTTCGAAACATCGGATAACCTAGACCGCGTGCTCGACATCTTAAAAGAACTTGAAATTCGAATAGCCCCACTTAAAGAGAGTGCCGAAGCAGCAGAAAAGCATGCGACACTTTCTGAAGAAACTCGCGAGGCAGATAGTTTATTATTAAATTATGATGCCGGGAAGCTTCGGGTTGAAATCGAGGCGAAGTTAAAGGAAGCTGAAAAGTTCGAAGTTAAACAACAACAGCTCAAAACCGCTACAGGAAATGCTGAAGAAGAGTCTCGTCGATTGAAAGAACTACTGGCAACCGTTGACCATGAGTTAGAGACATTACAGAAAAAACTCGTAGATGTAAGCTCAGAGGCAGAAAAATGGGAAGGGCGTCGTCTTCTTTCCATTGAAAAAGAACGAAATGCCACTGTTCAAATTGAAAGACTACAGTTGGATTTGGCGTCAGCACGTGAAGAAAAATCTACACTGCAGACGAAACTAGAGCAATCCCAATCCAAGTTAAGTTCCTTAACGGCTGAATATAAAACGATATCAACTGAGATGAATGAAATAGCTCAAATTCTGAAGCGTTCAGTCGTTGAAACGGAAAATGAAATCGAAGAATTGAAATCGATATATATTGACAATTTGAATGAAGAAGCCACCCTTCGAAATGAATTGAAACATATAGAAGAGCGACTTGCGGGAGAAAAGTATTCTTCTGAAAAAATAGTTGAACAGACAAAGTCTTTGAACAAACGACTTAAAGAATTAACTGATGAAAAATCAGTAAAAGAACGAGCGCTTGTTAATTTAACTGCAGAAATGAAGCAAGTAAGTGCCGCTTTTATAAGCAACACAAATGAACTTCGTGAAAATGAGGTCGAATTAAGCAAGAAAGAGCAACTTCTTCAACAAGCCTATAATAAGCAACATGAAATGCAGGGGAGAATGCGTGCGTTACAAAGCATGGAAGCAGACTTTTCTGGGTTTTATTCGGGCGTAAAAGAAGTGCTCGTCGCTCGTAAATCCGGAAAACTAAGTGGTATAAATGGTGCGGTCGCCGAACTGATTAATGTCGACAATGACTATGTCAATGCCGTTGAAACTGCTCTTGGCGGAGCGATGCAGCATATTGTAACCACTTCCGAGGCTGATGCTAGAAAAGCGATTGGTTATTTAAAATCTCGCAATGCTGGGCGGGCAACATTTCTTCCGCTCGATGTCATGAAATCAAGAAAAATTCAACCGACTGCTTTAAGATCAATTGAGCACCACCCTGAATTTATAAGTACAGCAGACGAGCTTGTGAATGTACCAGGTCCGTACAAAATTATTACTGAAAACCTTTTGGGGAACGTGCTCGTTTCCAAAACACTTACAGGTGCATCTGAAATTGCTAAAGCTGTAAATTATCGGTTCCGTGTCGTTACACTCAATGGAGACATTGTAAATGCTGGCGGATCACTTACGGGTGGAGGCACAAAAGGTCGAGCCACCATATTCTCCAGAAAAGCTGAACTCGAAACTTTACAAAGTCAGCTTAGCCAAATGGCATCATCAATCGGAGTGGCGGAAGTCTCAATTGGCGATTCAAAAATGAAAGTTGCCGAGTTCATGCAAAAAACGGAACAATCCCGGAAGTCCAATGAAACATTACAATTGGAAATGGCTGCTGCCCAGTCAAGTATCCGTGAAACGGACATCGCGATCAATGCACTCGAAATTGAAAGAGCTTCTGTTGAAATGGGAAGACGCGGTGCAGAAACGACAGGCTCAGAACTGGCGACTAGAAAAATAGCATTAGAAGAAAATCACCAGCAATTACTAAAGAAATTGGAAACGATTAAAAAAGAAATTGAAACACTTGAACGACTCGCGGCGGATCGTCGAAATGAAGAGGCTTCGTTGACATCTAGGTTAACAGAGTTGCGCGAGCGGGCGGCTGTTATGCGTGAACAAACTTCCTATGAAAAAACGGCAATTCATGACATGGAGCAATCATTAGAATCAGCACAACAAAGAATGACTGCAATTTCGAAAGAACTGGATTATATCAATGGTGTAGACGGCGAAGAAAATTTAACTGCCGAAGAAATTTCGAACCAAATTGAACAGGCGATAGCCAAAAAAGAAGCTGTTGAAACTGCGATTATAAAATATAGAGAAAATAGATTGAAACAAACAGCAAGCATCGTAGAAAAAGAAGAAGTTTTACGTGACTTAAGATCGAATGTAGAGAAGATGAACATCAAACATAATAATGTCACAATCGAATTATCACGGTTAGAAGTTAAATACGAGGCAATTACCGGGCGATTACTTAATGAATACGGTCTTCGACCAGACTTTTCTGCAACAATCGAATTTGATGAACAAGCGGTACGCGAGAAACTAATTCGACTGAAACAGGAATTAGCAGATATCGGCCCCGTCAATCCGGGGGCGATTAATGAATACAAGGAAGTTTCAGAACGACATGAGTTTTTAACGGCGCAACGAAATGATTTACTCGAAGCGAAACAAACTTTGCAAGTCGCTATGTCCGAAATGGACGAAGAAATGACTTCGCGTTTTTCATCAACGTTTGATGCAGTCCAAAACCGATTCCGACATGTCTTCAAAGAAATGTTCGGCGGCGGAAACGCGGATTTAATATTAACAGACCCGAATAATTTATTGGAAACCGGGGTCGATATTGTCGCTCGCCCTCCCGGGAAAAAACTGCAAAACCTAAGTTTGTTATCGGGCGGAGAACGCGCATTGACGGCAATATCCTTATTGTTTGCAATCATTGAAGTCCGTCCAGTACCGTTTTGTATTCTAGATGAAGTCGAGGCGGCCCTCGATGAAGCGAACGTTATACGTTATAGTAAATACTTGAAGAAGTTTTCGGATAAGACTCAGTTCATTGTGATTACCCATCGAAAGGGAACAATGGAAGGGGCAGATGTATTGTACGGTATTACAATGCAAGAATCCGGTGTATCAAAACTGATTTCCGTAAAGCTGTCTGAAATACCTGAAGAAGCGATTATGTAAAACTATGGAGGGGTATCGATTGTCTTTTTTCAAGCGAATGAAAGAAAAGATTACAGGAACAAATGAAGCGGTAACAGATAAATTCAGAGATGGATTAACAAAAACACGCGACCAATTCACATCTAAAGTAAATGATTTGGTTGCACGTTTTAGAGAAGTCGATGAAGAATTCTTTGAGGAGCTAGAAGATCTTCTTTTACAAGCAGACGTAGGCTTTGAAACTGTCATGGAGCTAATTGATGAATTGAAGCTTGAAGTTCAAAGGAAAAACATTAAAAGTACCGAGGGCATTCAAACAGTTATTTCCGAAAAACTTGTTGAAATTTATGAGGGTGGCGAAGAAGCGAATAGCGATTTAAATATTCAGGAAGATGGACTTTCTGTAATCTTGATGGTTGGCGTTAACGGTGTCGGAAAAACGACTACGATTGGAAAGCTGGCTGCACGTTTAATGGCGGAAGGAAAGACGGTCATGCTTGCAGCTGGAGATACGTTTAGAGCAGGTGCAATCGATCAGTTAGTTGTTTGGGGAGAAAGAGCCGGTGTTGAAGTGATCAGGCAATCGGAAGGTTCAGATCCTGCAGCAGTTATGTATGATGCGGTTCATGCCGCGAAAAACCGAAAAGTGGATGTCCTGATTTGCGATACTGCAGGTAGACTTCAAAACAAAGTAAATTTGATGAATGAGTTGCAAAAAGTCCGTCGCGTCATTAGCAATGAAGTCGAAGGCGCGCCGCATGAAGTGCTCTTGGCACTGGATGCGACGACCGGTCAAAATGCACTTGTTCAAGCGGAAACATTCCAAGAAGCGACAAATGTAACAGGAATCGTGCTGACAAAGCTTGATGGAACAGCAAAAGGCGGGATTGTTTTAGCGATTAGAAAGAAATTAAATATCCCGGTGAAATTCGTTGGTCTCGGTGAGAACATGGACGACTTACAACCTTTTGACCCGGAGAAATATGTGTACGGATTATTCGCCAATGAATTAGATAAACAATTTGAAGCAGACAAGTAAAATCACTTGACGGAGACTTCACTTCATATTATGCTAACTTTGGACAAAATGAATTGGGGAGGTTTGACGTATGGCGCTAATTAAAACAACACGCATTAACTTCCTCTTCGATTTTTATCAGTCATTATTAACTGATAAACAAAGAACGTATATGGACTTATATTATTTAGAAGATCTTTCGCTAGGAGAAATCGCGGAGGAATATGGGATATCACGTCAAGCTGTTTATGACAATGTTCGTCGTACCGAAGTGATGCTCGAAGACTATGAATTGAAGTTGAACTTGTTTTCGAAGTTTCAACAAAGATTAGAGATTATTGGAGATATGGAAAAGTTATTAACGGATTCGACAGATCAATCCGATGAAGTCCGAAAACTATTAGATACATTGAAAGATCATATGTAGGAGGTGCGTCAAGCATGGCATTTGAAGGATTAGCTGAGCGGCTGCAAGGGACGCTCCAAAAGATTAGGGGCAAAGGAAAGGTTAACGAAGCAGACGTTAAAGAAATGATGCGAGAAGTTCGTTTTGCGCTTATTGAAGCAGACGTTAACTTAAAAGTCGTTCGTGAATTTGTGAAAACAGTAAGTGAAAAAGCTGTTGGTTCAGATGTTATGAAGAGTTTAACACCTGGCCAACAAGTTGTTAAAATTGTTAAAGATGAATTGACGAATTTAATGGGCGGCGAACAGGAGCCGATTAAGTTTTCAAGAAATTCTCCGACTGTCATTATGATGGTTGGGTTACAAGGTGCTGGTAAGACAACTACTTCCGGTAAACTAGCAACCTTATTACGAAAGAGGCATAATAGAAAGCCGTTGCTCGTTGCGGCAGACGTATACCGTCCAGCTGCGATTGAGCAACTAGAAACAGTAGGCAGACAATTGACGATTCCGGTATTTTCACGCGGAACAGATATCTCACCTGTAGAAATCGTTCGTCAGGCGCTCGAAGAAGCCAAGAAAGAACATCATGATATTGTCATCGTCGATACCGCGGGTAGATTGCACGTTGATGAAAAACTGATGCAAGAGCTGGCAGATATCCACGAATTATCAACGCCTGATGAAGTATTCCTAGTCGTGGACGCGATGACCGGTCAAGATGCTGTAAACGTTGCGCAAAATTTTAATGAGACCGTAGGAATTACAGGGGTTGTCTTGACGAAGCTCGACGGAGATACAAGAGGGGGAGCCGCGCTATCAATTCGTTCAGTGACTGGCAAGCCGATTAAATTTATCGGGGTCGGGGAGCGAATGGATGCACTTGAAGCATTTCACCCTGAACGAATGGCGTCACGAATTCTTGGCATGGGCGATGTCATGTCCCTTATTGAAAAAGCGCAGGATAATGTAGACGAAGATAAAGCGAAAGAGCTGGAAGAGAAGTTCCGAACGCAAACATTTACACTCGACGATTTTCTTGACCAATTGCAACAGGTGAAGAAAATGGGCCCGCTTGATGAATTACTAAAAATGATGCCGGGCGCGGGTAAAATTAAAGGTTTAGAAAATGCTCAAGTTGATGAAGGACAAATGGGGCGCGTTGAAGCTGTCATCCAATCAATGACTACAAAAGAACGTACTACCCCTGAAATAATTAACGCAAATAGACGCAGGCGCATTGCAAAAGGATCAGGAACTTCAATTCAAGAAGTGAATCGTCTGTTGAAACAATTTGAAGAAATGAAGAAAATGGTTAAGCAAATGACCAACATGCAACAAAAAGGGAAAAAACGAATGAAAATGCCTGGATTCGATTCTTTTTTCAAGTAAAAAAGTCAATTAAAAAAGAATTTTTAAGGTGTTAAGAGAAAACCCTTTACAAACAAAGAAAAGCTTGTTAATATAATATCTTGTGTGAAACTATTCGGAGGTGCAATAAAAAAATGGCAGTTAAAATTCGTCTTAAACGTATCGGAGCAAAGAAAACTCCTTTCTATCGTATTGTAGTAGCGGACTCACGTTCACCACGTGACGGTCGTCAAATCGAGACTGTGGGAACTTACAACCCGCTTACAAAACCGGCAGAATTAAAAATTGATGAAGAGCTAGCGCTCAAATGGCTTCAGAACGGTGCTCAACCGTCTGACACAGTCCGCAACCTGTTTTCTGACCAAGGCATCATGGAAAAATTCCATAACGCTAAACACAGTAAATAAGGAGGGGTCTACATGCAGCAGCTGATTGAAACAATTGTAAAACCATTAGTCGATTTTCCCGATGATGTTCGGGTTAAGAAAGATGAACAGGAAAGCAGAGTTACGTATAAACTTTCTGTGAATGCCGAAGATATGGGCAAAGTAATTGGAAAGCAAGGGCGCGTTGCTAAAGCAATCCGCACGATTGTCTATTCAGCTGCGGGTAGTCACCACGGCAAAAGAGTCTTCGTGGATATCATAGATTGATACTAAATGGAGATGCTTTGGGGAAGGATGAAGTACAATCCTTCTTTAGTCACCACGGCAAGCGAGTGTTTGTCGATATTGTAGATTGATAGAAGGGAGGAAGGAGCTTATGTTCCTTCCTCCTTTTTGAACTTTTATTTAAGGACGGTGTGTCAAATGAATTGGTATAATGTAGGGAAAATCGTTAACACCCATGGAATTCTCGGAGAAGTCCGGGTGATTTCGAGTACAGATTTTCCGGAGGAACGTTATGCAATCGGAAGTAAACTCGGTCTTTTTATGCCGGGAAGCGATAAACCGATTAACCTGACTGTCGCAAGTCATCGGAAACATAAAAGCTTTGATCTTTTGACATTTGAAAATCATCCATATGTGCAAGATGTTGAAGTATACCGAGATGGCGTTTTGAAAGTGTCCGAAGATAAACTGGAAAAGTTAGAGGATGGCGTATTTTATTATCATGAAATTGTCGGTTGTCTCGTTGTTACATTAGACGGTACGGAAGTTGGCGCAGTGACGGAAATTTTCGAAACTGGCGCAAATGATGTATGGACGGTAAAACCTGAAAAAGGTAAATTACAATATATTCCCTACATTGACGATGTCGTAAAAGAAATCGACGTTGACAATAAAAAAATCGTGATTGATCCGATTGAAGGGTTGCTTTCATGAGAATCGATATCCTTTCTTTATTTCCGGAAATGTTCGAAGGCGTTCTTCATTCATCCATCATGAAAAAAGCTCAAGAGAACGAAGCCGTAAAATTTGATGTTGTCGATTTTCGGGATTACTCCGAAAACAAACATCGAAAAGTGGATGATTACCCATATGGCGGCGGGGCGGGAATGTTGCTAAAGCCGGAACCGTTATTTGCTGCTGTAGAAGCTGTATCCTCCAAAGAAGATACGACGCCACGGGTTATTCTAATGTGTCCTCAAGGTGAACGCTTCACTCAGGCAAAAGCGGAAGAACTCGCTAAAGAGGAACACCTCGTTTTCGTTTGCGGTCATTATGAAGGCTACGATGAAAGAATTCGCGAACACCTCGTCACGGAAGAACTATCAATCGGTGATTTCGTCTTAACAGGCGGGGAAATCGCAGCGATGGCGGTAGTGGATAGTGTTGTTCGCCTTTTGCCGAATGTTCTTGGCAACGAAGATTCACCTGTATTGGATTCATTTTCTACGGGGTTATTAGAGCATCCTCAGTACACAAGGCCTGCAAACTTCAATGGTTTAGAAGTGCCTGAAGTATTATTGTCTGGTAATCATGCGAAGATAGATCAATGGCGTGAAGAACAGTCGCTGATTCGAACGTATGAACGAAGAAAAGATTTATTGGAAACTGCAACGTTAACCGAGCATCAAAAGAAATTATTAAGTCAACTCGAAAAAGAAGAAAATTAATCAAAAACTCTTGCGCGATACGTTACTTTGTGATATTATCTACTATGTACTTCTATGGGGAGTACATACTGACTGGTGTTCCGCTGCAAAGGTACGAAGTGCAAGAGCATCTGTGGAGAAGGAGAGAAAATAATGCAAAACCTAATTGCAGAAATTACTAAAGATCAGCTACGTACTGATCTGCCAGAATTCCGTGCGGGAGACACTGTTCGTTTGCACGTAAGAATTGTTGAAGGAACGCGCGAGCGTATCCAGTTATACGAAGGTGTTGTCATTAAGCGTCGCGGTGGCGGAATTAGTGAAACGTTCACAGTTCGTAAAATCTCTAATGGTGTTGGTGTTGAACGTACATTCCCTGTACATACGCCAAAAATCGAAAAAATCGACGTTGTTCGTCGCGGTAAAGTGCGCCGTGCGAAATTGTACTACCTACGTAGTCTTCGCGGTAAAGCAGCACGTATCAAAGAAATTCGTAAATAATAAGACAAATTCAGGAGGCCCAAAATGTGGCCTCCTTTCTTTTTGCCCTAAATATGAATAGAATGTATAGTAGAGAAAGTAGATGCGGGAGGCTTGTGGAATGAAAGAGAAAAAACCCAAAAATGAATCATGGGAATGGATTAAAGCTTTATTAATTGCATTCGCGTTAGCGGCACTTATTCGAGTGTTCCTTTTTACGCCGATCGTCGTGGACGGTATTTCGATGATGCCGACATTAGAAGATGGTGACCGAATGATTGTCAACAAAATCGGCTATACAATTGGTAAGCCTGATCGTTTTGATATTGTGGTATTCCATGCACCCGAGCAAAAAGACTATATTAAACGAATTATTGGGTTACCAGGTGATACGGTAGAATATCGTGATGATATTTTATACATCAACGGTGAACCGCTGGAAGAGCCCTATTTAAATCAATACAAAGAAGCAGTTGCGGATAGTCCATTAACGGAAGATTTTACGCTTGAAGGAAAACTGGATAGCGAAGTTGTACCAAAAGACCATGTATTCGTTCTCGGTGATAACCGAAGGAAAAGTAAGGATTCCCGACATATCGGTGTCGTTCCGATCGACGAAATCATCGGCAGTACGAAAATTGTATTTTGGCCATTAAAAGATTTCGGTTTTGTTGAATAATAGAAGGGGTTTAAAGATATGACAATTCAATGGTTTCCAGGGCATATGGCAAAAGCCCGAAGAGAAGTAACAGAACAATTAAAGTTAGTCGATATTGTTTTCGAATTAGTCGATGCCCGCCTGCCGCTTTCATCAAGAAATCCAATGATTGATGAGGTTATCCAGCATAAACCTAGGTTGTTAATTCTCAACAAAGCGGATTTGGCGGATAGTGCTGAAACGACAAAATGGATTCAGTATTTTAAAAATGAAGGAACGCACGCGGTTGCCATTAATTCATTTCAAGGGCAAGGTTTACAAGCGGTTACAAGAGCAGCGAAAGAGATTCTTGAACCTAGGATCGAACGCCAAAGAAAAAGAGGAATACGACCGGGCGCGATTCGCGCAATGATCGTCGGAATTCCGAACGTGGGAAAATCAACGTTAATCAATCGTTTGGCAAAAAGAAATGTCGCAAAAACCGGGAACAAACCTGGTGTAACGAAAGCCCAACAATGGATTAAATATGAAAAAGAACTCGAATTACTGGATACGCCAGGTATTCTGTGGCCTAAATTCGAAGATAAAGAAGCCGGTTATAAACTTGCGATTACGGGTGCGATTAAAGACACGCTTCTGAATATGGAAGATTTGGCGTTATACGGCCTTCGTTTTTTGGAGAAGAAATACCCGAATAGGCTTATGGAGAGATATGGTATTTCTACAGTTGGAGAAGAACAAGACGACATCATTAAGTTGTTCGACCACATTGGAGAACTTCGCAATGTTTATACCACAGGCGGCGAAGTCGATTACGATAAAGTTGCCGAAATTATTGTGCAAGATATCCGAAACGAACATCTAGGTAAACTGACATTCGATAGTGTGGAAATTAAACAAGAAAACTAAAAGCCGATGCTAGCGCATAAATTCATGCGGCATTCGGCTTTTCTTCTTTAATTTTTAAGTTGCGGTTATAATTAAAGCGGAAGGAGAAATCCATGCTAACGATAAGAGAAATTGAAGAGAAACTGAAAAATGAACATGAACCAGCAGAATGGATTGACGAACTAAAAAATGATCAAAGAGCGGGTGTGCATAAAGCGCTTGCCCGTTGGCAACGCAATTATGAAATGAAAGAACTTCAACTACAGGAACATCAAGAGAAAATTGCGTTTGACAGGTCATATGCACCGTTTGTCGATGCCCTCGTCGCAGGTGTCGACGAAGCTGGAAGAGGGCCGTTAGCAGGTCCTGTAGTCACTGCAGCGGTAATTTTACCCGCGGAGTCACCAGAACTGGTTGGACTAGACGACTCGAAAACAATTTCAAAGGAAAAAAGGGAACAACTCGCAGAGAAAATCCGCCAAGTCGCACTCGCTTATTCCATAAATATTCAACCCGCCAATAAAATCGATGAACTTAATATTTACGCGGCCACCCGCGCATCAATGGAAAAAGCGGTAGAGGAACTTGCACTTCAACCGGATTTTGTAATTGCAGATGCGATGTCACTTAACACGAAAAGCCCAACAGCATCCGTAGTCAAAGCCGACGCACAAAGTTTAGCCGTCGCCGCAGCATCAATACTCGCAAAAACAACACGTGATTCAATAATGGACACAATACATAAAGATTTTCCACAGTACAATTTCACAAAAAATGCAGGATACGGCACCGCCGAGCACCTATCCGCCATACAAGAATACGGTCCATGTGAACACCATAGAAAAACTTTCGAACCAATAAAATCAATTATTGCTGATGAAACTAGTATTCTTATTTAAGAGGATGAGAACCACTTTCTCTTTGAGGAGTAAAAGTAGAATTTGTTTATGACAATATAAATAAAATGGAATCTGTAGTTGATTGGAGTGTAGGGTGGTGACCATATACGTCAACTTAAGAAAAAATGATTAATATTCCTCTAAAGATGGTATAGATATTTACCATTTATAAAAAGGAGGATTCAATTATGAAAAACAAACATTCCGTTTTCACATTGAAACAACTGTTTGATTTTCTGTCGCCCAATCGAACTTTCTAAAATTGCCAAGGATACGAAATTCATACAAAGAAATCGTCAATTGAGTGTCATCAAATTTCTTGAAATTCTTTTTGCTGAACCCGGAAATATCGCAAAAAAATCTTTAACTGAACTATGTTTAGGTCTATCTCACGTCGGTGTAACTATGTCCAAACAAGGTTTTGATAAAAAGTTTAATGAGAATTCAGTCGCGTTTTTGAAAGCAGTTTTTCTTGCGTTGTTTACGATACAAATGAAGCTATCTATAGATAAAACAACTATTAATAGCACAATCGACTTTAATACGGTTCGGATTTTAGATGGAACGTCAATTAAGCTCACCAAAAAACTCCAGTTTTTTTATCCAGGGACTGTAGATGCAGGAGCTAAGTGCCAAATCGAGTTTGATTATCTAACAGGAAGGTTTATATATATGGAAATTCAAGCTGGAAAAGCGGGAGATAGTGCTTCGGGAATCAAGCGGCTAGAATCACTTCAGAAAAATGATTTAATTCTTCAAGACCTTGGTTATTTTCAATATAAGATATTTGAAAAGGTAGATGGAAAGCAAGCTTTTTATGTGTCACGCGCTCCGGCAGATACAATGTTTTACGTAGACCATCCAAATCCTCGGTATCATAAAGATGGCAAGATCATGAAAATGTATGCCTATGAACGGCTTTATCTCGAGGAAGAATTAAAGACAATGAAACGAGGAACAATACGGGAATATCCGAAGGTCTATTTGGGAAAACAAGCAAAATATCCGACTCGACTGGTAATTTATCGAATGACCCATGAACAAGAGCAAAGACAAGAAGAACGGATTAAAAGACGTGGACAAACGAAACCAGGTAAAATCAAGAAAAAATCTTATGATGTATCAAGTATCTCGGTCTATGTAACGAATCTTCCACAAAAAGTGCCGGCAGAAGAGGTCCCTCAATTATATCGGTATCGTTGGCAAGTTGAGCTTGTTTTTAAGTCATGGAAATCAGATATGGAGGTTGATTTCTATCGAAATATGAAAAAAGAGCGATGGGAGTGTCACTTTTATGCGGAATTAATTCTTTTACTCCTTAGCTTATTAATTACTTATCAGCTTCGGGTTTATTTTAAAGAAGAAAGAGATATCATTCTAAGCGAACAAATCACAATGTGTGAGGTTAGTAAGAGGATTTGGAAAATTTGGCAAGCAAGGGATCAATTGGAGTGGGAAAATCTTATCAACGAATTAATAAAAGGGTTGGCCAGGCTCGGTCGTAAAAATATAAAGAAAATAAAACCAAGAACTGACCAACAACAAAAATAAAACAATCAAATTTTTAAAAGAGAATGGGGTGTGTCTTATTTAGTAATGCCAACAATCTTAAGCATTTACTGAACGATTCCCTTTAGACGAATAAGGTAAACATTTTTCGGCGAAACATTGTGTTTTATTGAAAATTTGATGATGAAGAGCTGGTTTAAAGCTTAAGTTGACGTATATGGGGTGGTGACTCCAGCGGAATCAGCGAGATAGCCGAGACCCCACAGGGAGCGCTGCGCGGACGAGGAGGCTCGGCGCTCGCCCGCAGGAAAGCGTCCGCCCGAAACGGAAATCAACGGTATATACAGCAAAGTCAAATAAGTAAAAAATGAATTGCTTAGGCACTTGTTTAATAAAATCGATGTAAAAGAAAAAACTACCAAGTGCAAGTTTCGACATTTTGGACGTCATATGTGGACATTGTTTGACATCTTTATTACAATAGATAGGGCAGTAAATTAAAAGAGTTATAAGTTTGATTGGAGGATGTAAGATGAATATCCATGAATATCAAGGGAAGCAGCTTTTACGCGATTATGGTGTAGCTGTTTCAAACGGAATTGTCGCGTTTTCTCCGGAAGAAGCGGTTAAGGCAGCAAAGCAACTAAGCACAGAAGTTTATGTTGTTAAAGCACAAATACACGCAGGTGGCCGCGGTAAAGCAGGCGGTGTCAAGATTGCAAAAAACCTTGACGAAGTACGTGCATATGCAAAAGAACTACTCGGTAAAATTCTCGTAACTGAACAAACGGGTCCAGAAGGTAAAGAAGTTAAACGTCTTCTTATCGAAGAAGGTTCCAATATCGAGAAAGAATATTACATAGGCCTAGTGCTAGATAGCGCAACTGACCGTGTAACGCTTATGGGATCTGAAGAAGGCGGCGTAGACATTGAAGCAGTAGCTGAAGCAACGCCTGAAAAGATTTTCAAAGAAATCATTGACCCAGTTGTCGGCTTGACTGGATTCCAAGCACGTCGTATGGCATTCAACATGAATATTCCAAAGAAACTTGTAAACAAGGCAGCTAACTTCATGTTAGGTCTTTACAAAGTATTCGTTGAAAAAGATGCATCTACAGTAGAAATCAACCCATTGGTTACTACAGCAGAAGGCAACATCTTAGCATTAGATGCGAAGTTTAACTTCGATGAAAGCGCATTATACCGTCACAAAGACATCGTAGAACTGCGTGACTTTGACGAAGAAGATCCAAAAGAAATCGAAGCTTCAAAATATGACCTAAGCTATATTTCTCTTGATGGAAATATCGGTTGCATGGTTAACGGTGCTGGTCTTGCGATGGCTACGATGGATACAATCAACTACTACGGCGGCTCACCCGCTAATTTCCTTGACGTTGGGGGCGGTGCAACTGCAGAGAAAGTTACAGAAGCATTCAAAATCATTCTTTCAGATGAGGCTGTTAAAGGAATTTTCGTTAACATATTCGGTGGAATTATGAAGTGCGACGTTATTGCAGAAGGCGTAATCACTGCAGCTAAAGAAGTAGGTCTGCAAGTGCCACTAGTCGTGCGTTTGGAAGGTACAAACGTTGATAAAGGGAAAGCTTTATTGAACGAATCAGGACTTAACATCATCGCTGCAGGTTCAATGGCAGACGGTGCACAAAAGATTGTTGAACTCGTAGGCTAAGAAAGGCAGGGACAAACATGAGTATTTATATTAATAAAGATACAAAAGTTCTCGTACAAGGAATTACAGGTTCTACAGCGCTTTTCCATACGAAAGAAATGCTTGAGTATGGAACGAAAATTGTTGCTGGGGTTACGCCTGGAAGAGGCGGCGAAACTGCTGAAGGCGTACCAGTTTTCAATACAGTTGAAGAAGCTGTAAAAGAAACAGGTGCAAACGTTTCAGTAATTTATGTTCCGGCTCCATTCGCTGCAGATGCAATTATGGAAGCGGTAGACGCTGAACTTGATATGGCTATCTGTATCACAGAACATATTCCAATTTTAGATATGGTTAAAGTTAAACGTTATATGGAAGGCAAGAAAACACGTCTTGTCGGCCCGAACTGTCCAGGTGTTATTACATCTGACGAGTGTAAAATTGGTATTATGCCAGGATACATTCATACAAAAGGCCACGTAGGCGTTGTTTCCCGTTCAGGTACATTGACGTATGAAGCTGTACATCAGTTAAGCCAAGCGGGTATCGGTCAAACAACAGCTGTTGGAATCGGCGGAGACCCTGTAAACGGGACAAACTTCATCGATGTTCTCAAGGAGTTCAACGAAGATCCTGAGACATATGCAGTCGTTATGATTGGTGAAATTGGCGGTTCAGCTGAAGAAGAAGCGGCTGAATGGATCAAAGAAAACATGACGAAGCCAGTTGTTGGTTTCATCGGCGGACAAACAGCTCCAGAAGGAAAACGTATGGGCCATGCTGGCGCTATCATTTCCGGTGGAAAAGGTACTGCAGCTGAAAAAATCAAAGCGCTAAACGCTGCTGGTGTTGAAACTGCAGATACGCCGTCCGTTATTGGTGAAACTTTAATTAAAGTAATTAAAGAAAAAGGTCTTTACGAACAGTGTAAAACTCATTAATATAGAAGGTGCAGTGTATTCTGAAAATACACTGCACTTTTTTTAATTCATGATAGGGAGACATGCGAGTGAAATTAACAGATGGAGAAAAAAGGTTATTAGCATTGCATTATCTATTACCAATTCCGAAAAACCGATTGAACGCTCTTTATGAGATCGATCCCAATCTTGAAAAGCTTCATACATATTCGGCTGAACGACTGGCATTTTTACTCCGAATCAAGATAGAAAAAGCAGTCTATTTAAAGGAGAATTTCCTGAAAAACTTATCTACTCCGTATGATTTGCTCTATAAAAAGCATAGAATAACCCCAATTCCATTCACGCATTCCTTATACCCTAAAAGGTTATTAGAATTGATAGATCCCCCGACTATTTTGTATACAAAAGGCGATACGTCGATTTTGGCTGAAAAGTTTAAAGTGGCGATTATCGGGTCGCGTAAAGCAACTGTTTATTCGGAAAATGCAATGTCGTTAATCGTTCCGCCACTTGTGGAGAACAACACTGTTATTGTGTCCGGACTTGCAAAAGGTGCAGACGCGATGGCCCATAAAGCCGCAATTTTTTACGGTGGAAAAACGATTGCCGTCCTTGGACATGGATTATTTCATCTTTATCCATATGAAAACAAAGAATTAGCAAATGAAATAAGCGAAAACCATCTATTAATTTCAGAATATCCTTCCTATGTAAAACCAGAAAGATGGACATTCCCGATGCGCAACCGTATCATTAGTGGGTTGTCTGACGCAGTCATTGTGACAGAATCCGCAAGTAAGAGCGGAACGATGAGTACAGTTGAACATGCGCTTGATCACGGGAAACACATCTTTGCTGTTCCTGGGTCTGTCATGTCAAGTCTTTCAGAAGGTCCAAATCAGCTCATAGATGAAGGTGCACGGCCATTGTGGAATGGTTTTCAAGTGGTTGGTTCGCTACTTAATCAAATCTAACAAATCATAAATTATACTGGATAATTTGCTTTTATTTGAAATCTAGTATACATTTTGCAACAGATATTCTTTTGTGGAATAAATACAAAACCTCTATAAGGGGGAAGAATGATATGGCAGATTATTTAGTAATTGTAGAATCCCCAGCTAAAGCCAAAACGATAGAACGCTATCTAGGGAAAAAATATAAAGTAAGAGCATCACTTGGTCATTTAAGAGATCTTCCGAAAAGTCAAATGGGTGTCGATACCGAAAATAATTACGAACCGAAATATATTACAATTCGTGGTAAAGGCCCAATCCTGCAAGAATTAAAGAAAGATGCAAAAAAAGTCAAGAAAATCTATCTCGCGGCTGACCCCGACAGAGAAGGGGAAGCAATTGCCTGGCATTTGGCGCATCAACTTGGTGTAGACATTGAATCTGAATGTCGAGTCGTCTTTAACGAAATAACGAAGGATGCCATCAAAGCATCTTTTAAAAACCCGCGTCCAATAGATATGGATCTGGTCGACTCGCAACAAGCGCGAAGAATTTTAGATCGTCTGGTCGGCTATAATATCAGTCCGATTCTTTGGAAAAAAGTCAAGAAAGGGCTTTCAGCCGGACGGGTTCAGTCTGTTGCGCTTCGCTTGATCATTGACCGAGAAAATGAAATTAATGCGTTCGAACCAGTTGAATACTGGAGCATTTCAGGTCAATTCGGAAAAGGGAAATCAGTATTCGAGGCAGCTTTCTTTGGAGATGCGAAGAAAAAAGTTGAACTATCCAATAAAGAAGAAGTTGACGCGGTACTAGGAAAGATAGAAGGCGATAGTTTTGAAGTTGCAGATGTTGTAAAAAGAGAACGTAGACGTAATCCAGCATTACCATTCACAACATCTTCTTTGCAACAAGAAGCGGCGCGCAAACTTAATTTCCGGGCGCGAAAAACAATGATGATAGCGCAGCAATTATACGAGGGCATAAAGGTCGGTAAAGAAGGAAACATCGGGTTAATCACTTATATGAGAACAGACTCTTCCCGAATTGCTGACAGTGCTGTCGAAGAGGCTAAGTCATTCATTGAAACGACTTATGGAAATGAATTTTTAGCAACAGCCAAAGCCGCTGCTAAAAAAACCAAGTCAAATACACAGGATGCACATGAAGCGATACGTCCTACATCGGTAATGCGACCACCTGCGGCAATGAAGGCATACTTAACGAGAGACCAACTTCGTTTATACAAGCTAATTTGGGAACGTCTTGTCGCAAGTCAAATGGCGCCAGCTGTTCTTGATACAGTGAGAGTCGATTTAGTAAACGGTGATGTTCGTTTTCGTGCGACTGGATCCCAGGTGAAGTTTGAAGGATTTATGAAAGTGTATGTCGAGGGCGATGATGATAAAAAAGAAGAGAAAGACCGGATATTGCCTCCGCTTGAAAAAGGCGAGCATATAAAATATGAAGATATTGAACCGACTCAGCATTTCACACAGCCACCTCCGAGGTTTACAGAAGCTCGACTTGTGCGTACTCTTGAAGAGTTGGGAATAGGGCGACCATCGACATTTGCGCCAACACTTGATACGATACAAAGACGTGGATATGTTACGCTAGATGCAAAACGTTTTATACCGACAGAACTCGGTGGCATCGTGCATCATGCCGTTAACGAATTTTTCCCCGATATTATTGACGTTGAGTTTACCGCGCAAATGGAAAAAGAACTCGATGATGTCGAAGAAGGAAATAAAAAATGGGTTAATGTAATTGATAAATTTTATAAAGACTTTGAAAAACATGTTCAGTTCGCAGATGCTGAAATGGAGAAAATTGAAATTAAAGATGAACCAGCTGGCGAAGACTGCGAGAAATGCGGCGAGCCAATGGTTTACAAACTTGGTCGATACGGAAAATTCATGGCTTGCTCCGGTTTCCCGGATTGTCGAAATACAAAGGCAATCATGAAACCAATCGGAGTTCCATGTCCGAGCTGTAAAGAAGGTCAAGTTGTCGAACGAAGAAGTAAAACTAGACGTATCTTTTTCGGTTGCGACCGCTACCCGGAATGCGAATACGTGTCATGGGATAAGCCGGTTGCCAGACCTTGTCCAAAATGTGACAATACGTTAATCGAAAAGAAATCCAAAAAAGGTGTTAACATACAATGTACTGAATGCGAGTATAAAGAGGATTTACAATAGGAAACTTGCAAGAAGTGAGGGGCGCCTGCTCCTCTTTTTTGTGCGAAGGATCAAAGACATCGAATTTAAACATAAATCTAGTAAGTGTTATAGTTGATGAACTATAGCCATCTATTGTATAGTAAGCAATGGACACTTCCGAATTTAGAAACTAATCTGCATCTTGCCAATTGAGGAGCAATTCGTTCAACGAGCAATAAACAAATGATGAAAAATTTTCCCAACAATCAAGCGAATTACTGTTCAATTTAATTTTTATTTTGCTATACTAGAATAGGTTTGCATCGAGGGGGCAAATTGTATGTCAGTCCAACCTTCAACTGTTCTCGGTGAATATATTACATACGTTATGTTAGAACGTAATTATTCATCTTTTACGGTAACGGAATACACAAAAGATATTGAAGAGTTTTTTTCATTCATCACTGTCGAGGGCATTGCAGATTTAAACGATGTCACGTACTCAGAAGCGAGACTTTATGTAACGACACTTTATGACAAGGGTTTATCCAGAGCAACAATCTCAAGAAAAATATCTTCCGTTCGATCTTTTTTTAAATTTGCGAACACCAGACACGGGATTGTTGACAATGCATTTAAATCTCTTTATCATCCGAAAAAACAAGAGAGACTTCCAGCTTTTTTTTACGAAGATGAGATGGAACACTTATTTGCTGCTTGTGAAGGCACTGATAATAAATCCTTAAGGGATCATGCATTATTAGAGATGCTGTATGCAACTGGAATAAGAGTAAGCGAGCTAACTTCAATTCAATTAAGCGACATCGATACGCATCTTGGTATTGTGCTGGTCATGGGGAAAGGCAAGAAGGAACGCTATATCCCTTTTGGCAGTTTTGCCGAGGATGCAATTAATGCCTATATCGAAATTAGTCGCCCGAAATTGATGAAAAAGAAAGATCATGATACTTTGTTTGTAAATTTACGCGGTGATCCTCTCACGGGTCGCGGCGTGCGATATATATTAACTTCGCTTATGGAACGTGCTTCCCTTCATTCTAAAATATACCCGCATATGATACGTCACACTTTTGCAACCCATTTATTATCCAATGGTGCTGATATGCGTTCGGTACAAGAACTATTGGGGCATTCTCATCTTTCTTCAACTCAAGTATATACACATATAACGAAGGAACATTTACGGAAGACGTATATGAATACGCATCCGAGAGCATAGGGAGGATGGTTTTTATGGAATTCCATGCAACGACGATATTTGCTATTCGCCATGACGGGGCTTGCGCCATGTCAGGTGATGGTCAAGTTACAGTCGGTAACGCAGTTGTTATGAAACATACCGCGAAAAAAGTACGTAGAATTTTTGGCGGCAAGGTCCTTGCAGGTTTTGCGGGATCAGTTGCAGATGCTTTCACTTTATTCGATTTATTCGAAGGGAAACTAACCGAATACAATGGCAATCTCCAACGTGCCGCTGTAGAGCTTGCCAAACAATGGCGAGGCGATCGGATGCTTCGTAAACTCGAAGCAATGTTACTGGTGATGAATAAAGATGAACTGCTTCTTGTCTCAGGTACAGGGGAAGTTATTGAGCCTGATGACGGGATACTTGCAATTGGTTCAGGCGGACATTATGCACTTGCTGCTGGGCGGGCACTGAAAAAGTACAGTGGAGATTCTTTGACGGCTGAACAAATTGCCAAAGCTTCATTGGAAACAGCTGCCGAAATTTGCGTCTTTACAAATGACCAGATTATTGTGGAGGTACTATAATGATGAAACGAGAAGAATTAACACCAAAAGAACTCACGGCACATTTAGATCGGTATATTATTGGACAGGATAATGCCAAACGTGCGGTAGCGGTAGCAATTCGAAATCGATATAGAAGAAGCCTTCTTACTGACGAAGAAAAAAATGAAATTATACCTAAAAACATTCTGATGATTGGACCAACCGGTGTAGGGAAAACTGAAATTGCAAGAAGAATCGCCAAGTTGGTAAATGCACCTTTTTTAAAAGTGGAAGCAACAAAGTTTACAGAAGTCGGTTATGTTGGTCGTGACGTTGAGTCAATGGTAAGAGATTTAACGGATGCCGGTATTCGGATTGTTCGTGCCCAGAAGCGCGAAGAAGTCCGGGAACAGGCAACAAAACTGGCGAATGAAAGATTGATCAAACTTATCGTCCCTAGTAAAAAGAAACAAAGCAGCGGACAAAATCCATTTGAAATGCTTTTTGGCCAAAAGCAAGAAGTCGAAGAGCATGATGATGAAAAAGAAGTTGAAGTAAGGCAAAAGCGCTCTGATATTGCAAGAAGCCTGTTAGCAGGCGAACTTGAAGAGGAGACTGTAACAATCGAGGTAACTGAGCAACAGCCTTCGCTTTACGATGCTTTCCAAGGATCTGGAATGGAGCAAATGGGTGCGAATATGCAAGATGCACTTTCTTCCCTTATGCCTAAAAAGAAGACGAATCGTAAAATGAAAGTAAAAGATGCGCGTCTCGTACTCGAATCGGAAGAAGCCGATAAGCTTATTGACCATGATGAAATTGCAAGAAATGCAATTGAGTTAACCGAACAATCAGGTATCATATTTCTTGATGAAATGGATAAGATAGCAAGGAGTGAAGGTAGCGGTGGCTCATCAGCCGATGTGTCGCGCGAAGGCGTGCAACGCGATATTTTGCCAATCGTGGAAGGCTCTACTGTTTCCACGAAATACGGTGCGGTGAAAACTGACTTTATTTTATTTATCGCGGCGGGTGCATTTCATATCGCGAAGCCATCTGATATTATCCCTGAACTCCAAGGTCGTTTTCCAATAAGAGTTGAACTAGATAAGTTATCGAAAAATGATTTTGAACGCATATTGAAGGAACCAGACTTCTCGTTAATTCGTCAATATGAAAAGTTATTGGAAACAGAAGGTGTTATTTTAGACTTTACGGACGAGGCGGTTAGCAAAATTGCTGAAATTGCCTTTGAAGTGAATGATAACACTGAAAATATTGGCGCCAGACGACTTCATACGATTTTGGAGAAGTTACTCGAAGAAGTATCATATGAAGCAGCTGACATCGGCCCTTCAACGATAAAAATCACACCGACATATGTCGAGGAAAAGCTACAAGAAATTGCAAAAAACAAAGATTTGTCACAATATATTCTATAAATAATTCGTATTACTTTATTTAAGGATTGAAAACCTTTAGAATATTCCATAAACACATCAACATAATTTTAGGAGGAAGAATAAAATGTCACTATTATTAAAAACACGTAAAATTAACGCAATGCTACAAGAATCCGGTGGAGATGCAGTAAACTTTAAAGAAATGGCTGAGAAGCTAAGTCAAGTTATCGAATGTAACGCATTTATCGTTAGCAGAAGAGGGAAATTGCTCGGTTTAGAAATCCATCACCAAATTGAAAACCAACGTATGAAAGATATGTTTGAAAACCGTCAGTTCCCTGAAGAATACACGAAAAAACTTTTCGAAGTAAACGAAACTTCTTCGAACTTGGATATTGAAAGTGCGTACACAGTATTCCCGGTAGAGAATAAAGATATATTTGGCGAAGGTTTGACTACAATTGTTCCGATCATTGGTGGAGGAGAGCGTTTAGGTACACTTATCCTTGCAAGAATGACTCAAGAATTCCAAGATGAAGATCTAATTCTTGCTGAATACGGCGCAACTGTTGTAGGTATGGAAATATTACGTGAGAAAACTGAGGTAATCGAAATTGAAGCGCGTAGCAAAGCTGTTGTTCAAATGGCGATTAATTCACTTTCATACAGTGAGCATGAAGCAATTGAGCATATTTTTAAAGAACTAGACGGAGAAGAAGGTCTATTAGTAGCTTCAAAAATCGCAGACCGTGTAGGAATTACGCGTTCAGTAATTGTTAACGCACTTCGTAAACTTGAAAGTGCTGGCGTTATCGAATCACGTTCATTGGGAATGAAAGGAACTTATATTAAAGTTCTAAACAACAAATTCCTTGCTGAGCTTGAAAAACAAAAAAACTAATAAAAACATAAAAATTAATAAGACAAAAACTAACTTCAACAATATAAATAGCATTCCTTCCCTGGTTCATAGAAGGAAGGAGTGCTTTTTTATTTCTATTGCAGATTTAAATAAACGATTGTTGCATTGTTCAATTCAATATGTTATATTAGCAAATGGTATTACTACACACGTGCATGGACTTTGGAATGGTGCCGAGAGGTTGTTCCACTGGATGATTTGCGCGGAGGAATTCAAACCAAAACAGGAGGAATAGAAATGGCAGTAGTCTCAATGAAGCAATTACTAGAAGCAGGTGTTCATTTCGGACACCAAACTCGTCGTTGGAACCCAAAAATGAAAAAGTTCATTTTTGTAGAACGTAACGGCATTTACATTATCGATCTTCAAAAAACGGTAAAAATGCTTGAAGAAGCATACGCATATATGCGTCAAGTTGGTGAAGACGGTGGAAAAGTACTTTTCGTAGGTACGAAAAAACAAGCACAAGATGCGATTAAAGAAGAAGCAGAACGTTCAGGAATGTATTACATCAACCAACGTTGGCTTGGTGGTACACTAACTAACTTCGCTACAATTCAAAAGAGCGTAGCACGCATGAAGAAAATCGAGCGTATGGAAGAAGACGGTACGTTTGAAGTCCTACCTAAAAAAGAAGTTGTGCAATTAAACAAAGAACACGAAAGACTAGAAAAATTCCTTGGTGGAATTAGAGATATGAAATCACTACCGGATGTTATGTTTGTAGTTGACCCGCGTAAAGAACGTATCGCTGTTGCGGAAGCAATTAAATTGAACATTCCTATCGTTGGAATCGTTGATACAAACTGTGACCCTGACGAAATTGATTACATCATTCCAGCGAATGATGATGCAATTCGTGCAGTACGTCTACTTACGAGCAAAATGGCTGACGCTTTGATCGAATCAAGACAAGGCGAAGACGAGGCACCAGCTGAAGAAAGCTCAGAAGAGACAGTAACTGTAGAGTAATTTTTTCGAAGCCAGGCGATAAGCTAACCCCTTATCGTCTTTTTTAGGAATTGACGACACATTATTGGAGGATGGAAAATATGACAGTAAAAGTAACAGCTCAAATGGTTAAAGAATTACGTGAAAAAACAGGTGCAGGTATGATGGACTGCAAAAAAGCATTAACTAAAGTAAATGGTGATTTGGAAGCAGCAATCGATTTTCTACGTGAAAAAGGATTGTCTAGCGCTGCATCAAAAGCTGACCGCATTGCTGCAGAAGGAACTGCGCATATCCTTGTTAACGGAAATGAAGCAGTAATTCTAGAAGTGAACGCTGAAACGGATTTCGTTGTTAGAAACGAAGCATTCCAAACTCTTGTAAATGAGTTAGCTGAAACACTTTTAGAAGCTAAACCAGCTACAATTGAAGAAGCGCATGAATTGAAATTAGAAAACGGATTAACTGTTGCGGACCATATTTCTAATGCAGTTGCTCAAATTGGTGAGAAAATTACACTTCGCCGTTTTGAAATCCGCACAAAAACTGACAATGATGCATTTGGTCCATACCTCCACATGGGTGGTTCAATAGCTGTTCTTGTAGTTCTTGAAGGTTCAACGAACGAAGAAGCAGCTAAAGACGTTGCAATGCACATCGCTGCACTGAACCCGAAATACATTTCACGCGACGAAGTTCCAGCTGATGAAGTTGAGCGTGAGAAGAAAGTCCTTACTGAACAAGCATTAAACGAAGGCAAACCTGAAAACATTGTTGCTAAAATGGTTGAAGGCCGTATCGGTAAATATTTCGAAGAAATTTGCGTGCTTGACCAAGCATTCGTCAAAGATTCTGATCAAAAAGTAAAAACATTTGTTAAATCAACGGGTGGAACATTAAAAGATTTCGTTCGTTATGCAGTAGGCGAAGGAATCGAGAAACGCGAAGAAAACTTTGCTGACGAAGTAATGAATCAAGTACAAGGGAAATAAGCAATAAGGAAGAATGCATTTCAATTCTTCTTTTGAGAAGAATAATGCATTTCAATTCTTCTTTTAGGAAGAATGCAGTTCAATTCTTCTTTTAGAAAGAATGCATTTCAATTCTTCTTTATAAATGAATGGGGAACACACAAGTGGTGTTCCCTCTTTTTCGAGAAGTCTGATTAAATGGAGGGTACTTATGAGCACACCAAAATACAAACGAATTGTTTTGAAGTTAAGCGGTGAGGCACTTGCAGGTGAGAAAGGCTTCGGTCTATCACCAGAAGTTATCAAAACCGTTGCCAAACAGGTCCAAGAAGTTGCCGAGCTCGGTGTTGAAGTTGCAGTTGTTGTCGGCGGTGGAAACATTTGGCGTGGCAAGGTTGGTAGTGAAATGGGAATGGATCGTGCAACAGCAGACTATATGGGTATGCTCGCAACCGTTATGAATTCCCTAGCCCTTCAAGATTCCCTCGAACAACTAGGAGTCCAAAGCCGTGTATCTTCTTCTATTGAAATGAGACAAGTCGCTGAACCATACATACGTAGAAAAGCAATTAGACATCTAGAAAAGAAACGCGTTGTAATTTTTGCAGCAGGTACGGGGAATCCTTACTTCTCAACAGACACTACAGCGGCGCTTCGTGCGGCGGAAATTGAAGCAGACGTTATTTTAATGGCGAAAAACAATGTTGATGGCGTTTATTCTGCAGATCCTTTACTCGAGAAAGACGCAATTAAGTATACCGAATTATCCTATTTAGACGTCATTAGTCAAGGCCTTGAAGTAATGGATTCAACAGCTTCAACCCTATGTATGGACAATGATATACCACTCGTTGTATTCTCAATTATGGAGAATGGAAATATAAAGAGAGCCGTGCTCGGTGAACCAATCGGGACGGTCGTCAGGAGGAATTTGTAATGCCGAACGCAGTTTTGAATCAAGCGAAAGAAAGAATGGATAATGCAATTGGAGCGTTTTCGAGAGAATTAGCTTCAATCCGTGCAGGACGCGCGAATGCTTCACTGCTAGACAGAATCACAGTCGATTATTACGGAGCGCCGACTCCACTTAATCAAATGGCAGGTATTTCTGTGCCAGAAGCACGTCTACTTGCAATTCAACCATATGACAAAACAACACTTGGGGACATTGAGAAAGCAATTATGAAATCGGATATCGGAATTACGCCATCTAATGATGGAACGATTATTCGTCTTGCAATCCCTGCATTAACAGAAGAACGTCGTAGAGATATTGTTAGGACTGTTAAAAAAGAAGCAGAAGAATCAAAAGTTGTAATTCGTAATGTTCGCCGCGATGCAAACGAAGAATTTAAAAAACTTGAGAGAAATGCTGAAATAACAGAAGATGAACTTCACCGCAATGGTGATGAAATTCAAAAGTTAACAGATTCTTATATTAAAAAAATTGACGATCTCGCAAAAGCTAAAGAAGATGAAATCATGGAAATCTGAATAAGTGAAACTAGGTCAATGACGGCTTAATCTTCATTGACATTAGTTAAACTATTCGGGCATTAGGGAGGAATAGAACTTAATTCCTCCGTTCATACGAGCATATAATCCCTGGCCTATGTTTATCCCTGATGCGAAAACTTTGAAATAGGGAATTTATTGCTTGTTAATGCGGGATAGAAGAACTTTCTATTTTCTAAGACGTCCTTATTTCAGGGCGTCTTTTTTACATCTATCAAGAATTCAATAATGAATTTGATGCGGATTTTTGGTACGATAGAATTAGCTTGCTCTGAAATGGTAGTGGAGTGGAGGAAATATTATGCTAGGAAAGCTCATACGAAAAAAAAATGTGGAGACCGAGCCCTTAATTTCGGTAGAATTAGAAAGTGTTAAAAGTAAGCATATCCCTGCTCACGTGGCGATAATTATGGATGGCAATGGCAGATGGGCAAAAAAGCGTAATTTACCTAGAATTGCAGGTCACCATGAAGGCATGAAAACTGTTCGGAAAATCACACGCATTGCAAATGATATAGGGATTAAGGTACTTACACTTTATGCGTTTTCAACTGAAAATTGGAAACGGCCAAAACTAGAAATTGATTTTCTAATGAAACTTCCCGGAGAGTTCTTAAGTACTTACCTCCCCGAGCTAATCGAGCAAAACGTAAAAGTAGAAATGATCGGTAATTTCGATGTTTTACCTGAACATACAAAAAATGCTATTCAACGGGCAATCGATGAAACAGCAGAAAACGATGGGATGACATTAAATTTTGCTATGAATTATGGAAGTCGCCTTGAATTAATTCAATGTATGCAAGAAATTGCTAAACTCGCTACAGAGGGTAAAATTGAATTAGAGGATATTGACGAAACATTAGTAGGCAGCCATTTAATGACCGCCCATTTACCAGAGCCTGACTTACTCATCCGCACAAGCGGAGAAGTACGTTTGTCGAATTTTATGTTATGGCAACTTGCTTATGCTGAGTTTTCATTTACAGACGTCTTATGGCCTGATTTTGATGAACTGTGCATGATAAATGAGATCAAGGAATTCCAATCTCGAAATAGACGTTTTGGAAGTGTAAATGAGGAGGGTGACGCTTGAAACAGAGAATTATAACAGCGATAATCGCATTAGCGTTTTTCACTCCATTCGTAATAATAGGTGGATGGCCATTCACGCTTGTAATTTACGCAATTGCAACGATTGGTTTATATGAAATTTTACGAATGAGAGATATTAAGCTTTTGTCCATTCCTGGGATATTAACCTGGATTGCGCTTGCAGTTTTATTAATACCGTCAAGTTATGAACAACAATTTTATGAAGCAGTCGGCTATTCCAAAATTGAACTGGCTTTTGCGGTCACGTTACTTCTATTAATTCATACGGTCATCGTTAAAAATCGTTTTACATTTGACCACGCTGCTTTTTCAATATTTGGCGCATTGTATATCGGTATCGGATTTTACTATTTTATTGAAACTCGACTCTTTGGAATTGAATATGTACTTTATGCACTTATTGTCATTTGGACGACAGATACAGGCGCCTATTTTGTAGGGCGGAAAATCGGCAAATTAAAACTTTGGCCGGATATATCACCTAATAAAACAATTGAAGGCTTTTTTGGCGGAATAATCACCGCAATCATTTCAGCTTGTATTTTTCATTATTTCTTTCCGATTGCATCCTCGTATTGGATATTGATCGTGGTAACCCTTATCGCATCCATCGTAGGTCAGCTAGGTGATCTAGTTGAATCTGCAATTAAACGGAATTATAATGTAAAGGATTCGGGAAGTCTTCTTCCGGGGCACGGAGGAATTCTTGATAGATTCGACAGTCTCCTTTTTGTTTTACCGCTGCTCCATTTTCTTCAATTCGTAGCATAACGGAAAGGGTGACATTATGAGGAAAAAAATTAGTTTGTTAGGGGCGACAGGTTCCATTGGCGTCCAAACAATTGATATAATTAAATCGAATCCCGAGAAATTTGAACTTGTATCATTTTCAGCGGGCATGAATATCGACAAGGTTAGAGAGTACGCTACTTTATTTCAACCACAAACAATATCAGTCATTCAACGTGAGGATGCAGAACGCCTCAAAACCGAATTCCCATCGATTGAATTTGTGCATGGGAAAGAAGGACTTACTGAAGTTGCAGCCCATACAGGTGCCGATATTTTAGTTAACGCTGTTATTGGCAGTGTCGGACTTAAACCGACAATCGAGGCAATTCGTTCGAAGATTAATATCGCAATTGCAAATAAAGAGACGCTTGTAGCTGCGGGTGAACTGGTGTTAGAAGAAGCACGGAAAAAAGAAGTGGCACTTCTACCGGTTGATAGCGAACACTCAGCACTCTTTCAAGCGTTAAACGGTGAAAACCTTAAAACTGTCTCCAGACTCATTTTAACGGCATCTGGAGGAAGTTTTAGGGATTTGTCGCGCGATGAATTAACGAATGTCACCGTTGAACAGGCTCTTGCACATCCGAATTGGTCTATGGGCAATAAACTTACGATTGATTCGGCAACCATGATGAATAAAGGACTTGAAGTGATTGAAGCTCATCATTTATTTGGAGTTCCTTATGAACAAATCGATGTTCTTCTCCATCGTGAGAGTATTATTCATTCGTTAGTTGAATTTGAAGATACGAGTGTCATGGCTCAACTAGGTTCAACCGATATGAGAGTCCCCATTCAATATGCATTGACTTTTCCAAATCGTATCCCGATGCAAAATGCAAAACCGCTGCGTCTCGAGGAAATTGGCAAGCTTCACTTTGAGAAGCTTGACCATACTCGCTATAAGGCGCTTGCGCTTGCTTATGCGGCGGGCAAGGAAGGCGGCACAATGCCGGCAGCGATGAATGCTGCAAATGAAGTTGCTGTGAGTTTGTTCATGCAAGGTAAAATAGGGTTTCTTGAAATCGACAATATCGTCGAACGTGTAATGGAAGCTCATAAAACAATTTCAAAGCCAAATCTTGAAATGATATCTGAAATTGATTCGCACACACGAAAAATAGTGTATGCTATGTTAGATTAATAATTTATTTCCGGCCAAGGGGCCAGTGAAGGTGGTTTTGTATGGAGACCGTAATTGCTTTTGTAATTGTATTTGGATCTCTCGTTTTTTTCCATGAGTTAGGGCATTTTCTGTTCGCGAAAAAGGCCGGGATAATGGTTCGTGAGTTTGCAATAGGATTTGGACCGAAAATTATCGGTATTACCAAAGGGGAAACATTATACACAATCCGTTTACTACCGTTTGGCGGATATGTTCGCATGGCCGGAGAAGATTTCGATACAGTTGAACTTCAGCCGGGGTACCGAGTAGGAGTTTATATCGGCGATTCGGGCGAAGTCGAAAAAATATATTTAAATCAAAATGTAGCAAATCCAAATGTTCAATTCTTAGAAACAGAGTCATCTGATTTTGATAAAGAACTTTTCATTGAAGGGTACGATGAGGACGGCGAACTTGTTCGATACAACATATCCAGAACAGCAGTCATAATTGAAAAGGGTCAAAAAACGCTTATCGCGCCTTACGACAGACAATTTGAATCCAAATCTGTCGGAAGTCGTACGATGACAATATTTGCAGGACCGCTTTTCAACTTTATTCTTGCTTTTTTCATCTTCGTTGCTATCGGGCTCCTACAAGGCGTTCCTACAATGGAACCGATAATTACGGAAGTTCAAACGACAGGTTCGGCTTATGATGCTGGAATGCAGAATGGCGACTTGATAAAAAAGGTTAATGATAAAGATATTGCTACTTGGACTGAATTCGCTGAAATTATTCAGGAAAATCCGGGGAAACAGTTGTCGTTTACCGTAGAACGTAACAATTCTCTAGTAGAGTTACAAGTGGTTCCAGATACATTAGAAGAAGCCGGCCGCGAATTTGGTCAAATCGGAGTCCTATACTCAAGCCCTATTGAAAAAAATGCATTGAAGTCAGTGGCTTTCGGGGCTGAACAGACTTGGTCTTGGTTTACGAAAATTCTTGAATTACTTGGAATGCTCGTAACAGGGAAATTTACGATTGATGCACTATCAGGTCCGGTCGGCATATATAAAGCGACTGAGGAAGTTGCAAAATACGGAGTATTTAACTTAATGAACTGGGCTGCGATTTTAAGCATAAACCTTGGAATCATGAATTTGCTTCCACTGCCAGCACTTGATGGCGGGCGATTGCTATTCTTTTTATTCGAAGCAGTCCGTGGAAAACCAGTCGACAAACAAAAAGAAGGAATGGTCCATTTTGTCGGGATTATTCTATTAATGCTCCTAATGCTTGTCGTTACCTGGAATGACATTCAACGCTTTTTCTTTTAATTAAATATAGAAACTATCGAAAAACTTACTATGGGGTGAAATAATTGAAACAGTCTTTAACGTTTATTCCTACAATGCGCGAAACGCCATCGGATGCAGAAATTAGATCTCACCAACTACTATTGCGTGCAGGTTTCATTCGTCAAACGACGAGTGGCATCTATTCCTATTTACCTTTAGGTAAAAAAGTTTTATCGAAAATCGAGAAGATTGTTCGTGAAGAAATGGAAGCAATTGATGCGGTAGAGGTTCTAATGCCAGCAATGCAACATGCTGAACTTTGGCAGGAGTCCGACAGATGGTACAATTACGGTCCTGAATTATTTCGTTTAAAAGACCGTCATAATAGAGAGTTTGCACTCGGGGCGACTCATGAAGAAGTTATCACAGCACTGGTACGCGATGAATTGAAATCATATAAGCAACTGCCTTTAACAATGTACCAAATTCAGACGAAATTCAGAGATGAGCAACGTCCTCGTTTTGGACTACTTCGCGGACGGGAATTCATCATGAAAGACGCTTATTCTTTCCATGCATCTGAAGAAAGTCTTGATGAGAAATATCAAGATATGAAGCAAGCATATACAAATATATTTACCAGACTCGGCCTTAATTTCCGTTCTGTAATTGCAGATGCGGGGGCTATTGGCGGAACAGGTACTCACGAATTTATGGCGCTTTCCGAGATTGGTGAAGATACGATTGCGTATAGCGATTCTTCTCAATATGCGGCAAACGTTGAAATGGCGGAAGTATTAAATGACTATGCCAAATCTGATGAACCGCTAAAAGAGGTTGAGAAAATTTCAACACCGGATATGCGTACTATTGATGACGTTGCTGCGTTTTTAGATGTCGAAGCAAGCAAAGTTATTAAAACGCTCGTGTTTAACATAGACGGTGATCTAGTCGTTGTTCTTGGACGCGGCGATCATGAAATTAACGATATTAAATTGAAAAATGCGCTTGATGCTACTTCAGTTGAATTCGCTTATGAAGGCGATATTTACGAGTTGCTCTCATGTGAAGTCGGTTCGATTGGTCCAGTTAAACTACCAGTTGGCGTTAAAGTAATTGCGGATAATGCGGTTGCTTCGATTGTTAACGGTGTAACGGGTGCAAACGAAGATGGTTATCATTTAATAAATGTGAATCCTGAACGTGATTTTGCAGTCGATAAATATCTAGATTTGCGTTTTATCGAAGAAGGAGATCCATCGCCTGATGGTGAGGGAACAGTTAAATTTGCTAAAGGCATTGAAGTCGGGCATATATTCAAACTAGGAACAACATATAGCGAGCCGATGAGCGGAACTTACCTTGATGAAAATGGTAGAGCGAAACCGTATATTATGGGTTGCTATGGAATTGGCGTTTCCCGAATTATGGCGGCAGTTGCAGAGCAATTCAATGACGAAAACGGTTTGAAGTGGCCGAAAAACCTCGCGCCATTTGACATCCATCTCGTTCCGATCAATTTGAATAATGAAGATCAAAATGAAGTTGCAAAAAACTTATACAAGCTACTTAAGTCATATAAATTCGACGTATTGTTTGACGATCGCTCTGTTCGCGCAGGCGTGAAATTTACTGATTCAGACCTTATCGGTTTACCATTACGCATTACAATCGGCAAGAAAGCAGCTGAAGGTATTGTCGAAGTGAAATTCCGCGAATCCGGTGAATCGACAGAATGGCATGTTGAAGAGATTACTGAAAAACTTCAAGAGTTTTTCGGAGCCGAATAAAACAGTAGAGGGAAGACCGTTGTCGGTACTTCCTTCTTTTTTACTGATTAGCAAGGGGGAAGACATTTATGGGCGAATTACTTGACCAAAAAATGAAGTTACAACTTTTATTAAAACAAATTGATATGACTGATGATGAATATACACGACATTTTGACAATGCTTTATTGCAACGCGTAAGCATTCACCGTAAATCAAAAGTCTGGCAATTTAATCTCCAATTAGATAATCCACTACCCGTTGATGTGTATACAGTTTTTTCCCAACGAATCAATCAAGCGTTTTCTGCAATAGCAAAAATCAGACTCCAAATTATGAGTCAAAACACGATTTCCGATGAACAATTAATCGCAAGCTATTGGCCATTCGTTATTGAAGAGCTACAAGATATGTCGCCGCCAATACGTGAAAGATTAACGAGTCAGAAACCAGCCGTAATGGGCGGGAAAATGACGCTTATATGCGTCAATGACATGGAGCTTCAAACGATGAAAGGAAAGTATGCGTCTCTAATTTCTGACGCCTATACAAAGTTTGGATTCTCCCAACCAATAATTGATTTTCAATTAACCGAAAATACGAACGAGGCGGAAGAAGCGCACCTTGCATTCCTCAGACAACGCCAACTTGAAGAAGAGGAAATGGGAAGACAAGCACTTGCCGACATGCAAAAACGCGAACAAAATCGTAAAGAAAACGGCGATGCACCGCCGTCAGGTCCTTTCCAATTAGGTACGCCGATTAAAAATAATGAGCCGATCATGGAAATCCGTAATATTCAAGACGAGGAACGCAGCGTGATTATTGAAGGTTACGTATTCGATACCGAGGTTCGAGAACTTCGAAGCGGAAGGTCGCTCCTGACGATTAAAATTACCGATTATACAGACTCGATCATTGTTAAAATGTTTTCGCGAAATGAAGAAGACGGCCTGCTTATGTCCAATTTAAAGAAAGGCTCATGGGTTCGTGCACGCGGCGGGATCCAAAACGATACATTTGTTAGAGATTTAATCATGATGGCACAGTCGATAATGGAAGTTTCACCGATTATCCGACATGACAAAGCGCCTGAAGACCGAAAGCGAATCGAACTGCACGCCCATACGACGATGAGTCAAATGGATGCGGTTGTTACGCCGTCCGCACTAGTTGAACAAGCGGCAAAATGGGGACATCCTGCTATAGCCATTACGGATCACGCAAACGTCCAGTCTTATCCGGATGCATACTCAGCCGGGAAAAAACACGGCATAAAAGTTTTATTCGGAATGGAAATCAATCTAGTAAACGACGGGGTTCCCATCGCTTACGGAGAAGCACACCGGAAACTCGAAGATGATACATACGTCGTTTTCGACGTGGAAACGACAGGTCTATCGGCAGTCTACAATACAATCATTGAGCTTGCTGGCGTGAAGATTAAGAACGGTGAAGTGATTGACACGTTCGAACGGTTTGCCAATCCGCATCAACCAATATCTGCTTTAATCACAAACCTCACGGGCATCACGGATGATATGGTGAAGGATGCGCCTGATGTTTCGGAAGTAGTCACCGATTTCACAGAATGGATCGGCGATTCAATCCTCGTTGCGCATAATGCATCGTTTGATATGGGGTTCTTGTATGAAGCATCTAAAAACGCTGATCTACCTTCTGTTACGTATCCAGTAATCGACACGCTCGAACTTGCTCGTCTTCTCCATCCGGAAATGGGAAATCATCGACTGAATACGCTTGCGAAAAAATATAATATCGAATTAACTCAGCATCACCGTGCAATTTACGATGCTGAAGCTACAGGACACCTTTTCCTGAGACTTCTTGCAGATGCAGAAGAAAAAGGAATTGCTTATTTAGATGATTTCAATAAGCATATCGGCGGTGGAGATACGTACAAACGTGCACGCCCATCGCATTGTACGCTTCTTGCAACGGATGATGAAGGTTTAAAGAACTTATTCAAGCTTGTTTCTCATTCGCATATGGATTACTTTTTCCGTGTTCCACGAATTCCAAGATCTTTGCTTGTTAAACACCGAAAAGGTCTCTTAGTCGGTTCAGGTTGTTCGAATGGGGAAGTATTTGAAGGGCTTATGCAAAAATCTCCGGATGAAGTTGAAGAAATCGCAAAGTTTTACGATTACCTTGAAATACATCCGAAAGCCGTTTATTCACACCTGATCGATATGGAATTAATACGTGATGAATGGAATATGGAAGACATCATGCGCAAACTTTTAAAACTTGGGAAAGCAGTTAATATTCCTGTTGTCGCGACAGGAAATGTCCATTATTTAGATGAGAATGACGCGATGTTCCGCAAAGTTCTCGTTCGTTCACAAGGCGGGGCAAACCCGTTGAACCGTCATTCATTACCTGCCGTGCATTTTAGAACGACAGATGAGATGTTAGAGGAGTTTGCTTTTCTCGGCGAACATATTGCGGAAGAAATCGTAATTGACAATCCGCGTAAGATAATGGAAAGAATCGGTGATGTCAAACCGATTAAAGATGATTTATATACACCTGAAATTGAAGGTGCAGAAGATGAAGTTAAGGATTTAAGTTATTCAATGGCTCACGAACTTTACGGGGAAGATTTACCGGAAATTGTCGTAGAGCGATTGGAAAAAGAACTTACATCCATTATTGGAAACGGTTTTTCCGTTGTCTACTTAATCTCCCATAAGTTGGTTAAGCGCTCTCTAGATGACGGTTATCTAGTAGGTTCCCGTGGATCAGTAGGTTCGTCATTCGTAGCAACGATGATGGAAATCACGGAAGTGAATCCACTGCCGCCTCATTATGTTTGTCCCGCTTGTAAAAAAGCGGAATGGTTTGCAGATGGATCTGTCAGTTCTGGATATGATCTTCCTGACAAAACTTGTGCTGATTGCGATGTGCCGCTTAGAAAAGATGGACAAGACATCCCATTTGAAACATTCTTAGGATTTGAAGGGGATAAAGTTCCGGATATTGATCTAAACTTCAGTGGCGATTATCAAGCGAACGCTCATAACTATACGAAGGAACTCTTTGGAGAAGATTACGTATACCGAGCAGGGACGATTGGAACGGTCGCTGAACGTACGGCTTATGGCTATGTACGAGGTTATATGAATGACAATGGGCTTCATTTACGCGGCGCTGAAATTGACCGTCTCGTTATCGGATGTTCGGGTGTAAAACGAAATACCGGCCAGCATCCAGGTGGAATCATAGTTGTTCCGGATACTATGGATATACACGATTTTACACCGATTCAATTTCCAGCGAATGACTTGAATTCCGTCTGGAAAACAACGCACTTTGACTTTCATTCTATAGAAAACAACCTGTTAAAATTAGATATTCTAGGTCATGATGATCCGACGATGATAAAAATGCTTGAAGATTTATCGGGTATAGATCCTCTGACAATTCCGCCTGATGATGAAGGCGTCATGAAATTATTTAGCGGAACCGAATCGCTTGGCGTTACACCTGAGCAAATCGGTTGTAAAACAGGTACGCTCGGTGTTCCTGAATTCGGAACGCGTTTTGTACGGCAAATGCTGGAGGAAACGAAGCCGTCGACATTTTCAGAACTCATACAGATTTCGGGATTATCGCATGGTACGGATGTTTGGCTCGGAAATGCACAGGAATTAATAAAAAATAAAACGTGCGAGTTATCGGATGTAATTGGTTGTCGTGATGATATTATGGTTTATTTAATGCATCAAGGACTAAAGCCATCCATGGCATTTAGTATCATGGAATCCGTTCGTCGAGGACGCGGACTTACACCGGAGTTCGAAGAGGAGATGCGCGCACAAGGCGTGCCGGCATGGTATATTGACTCCTGTAAAAAGATTAAATATATGTTCCCGAAGGCGCATGCCGCTGCCTATGTATTAATGGCACTTCGAATTGCATATTTTAAAGTGCACCATCCAATCTTTTATTATTCGGCATACTTTTCTGTTAGAGCCGCTGATTTTGATTTGTTAACAATGACAAAAGGATCAGCATCTATCCGAGCACAAGTACAAGAAATAAATGCGAAAGGGTTAGAGGCATCGCCTAAAGAGAGAAATTTATTGACGGTGCTTGAAATTACGCTTGAAATGTATGAACGCGGTTATTCAATTGCTAAACCTGATTTATATAAATCGGATGCATCAACATTTATCATTGACGGAGATTCTCTCATTCCGCCGTTCAATTCAATTCCATCACTTGGTACGAACGTTGCGAATACGATTGTTGAAGCTAGAAAAGATGGCGAGTTTTTGTCAAAAGAGGATCTTCAACAACGAGGACGTGTTTCCAAAACAGTTATTGAGTATATGGATTCACTCGGATGTCTTGAAGGTTTACCTGAAGCTAACCAACTATCGTTGTTCTGACCGCATTGTTTGCAACACAGAATTGCCTATGTTATAGTTAATACAACTTTTGTAATAGTCTTGCGCAGAGAGTGGGATTTCCCGCTCTTTTCTGTTGTTCAGTAGTTTTTTAACTTCATTTAGCAGTTGTGAAATGGGGTTAAAGCATTGGAAGAATGCCAAAGATATTGAATAAAGAATGTTAATTTGAAATCCAGACGCAAACATTTCAAGGCTGATTAAATGTGATTATGGGAGGGATAAAATGAGTAAAATTACGGAAATAGTCGAAGAGCTCGTTCATCCAATTGTAGCTGATTTGGGACTGGAGCTTGTCGATGTAGAATTTGTGAAGGAAGGTCAAGATTGGTTCCTACGCGTTTATGTTGACACACCAGAAGGGGACATCGACATTGATCAATGCGCACTCGTCAGTGAACAATTAAGCGAGGAGCTTGACCGTACCGACCCGATTACACAAAACTATTTTCTGGAAGTTTCATCACCAGGAGCTGAACGACCATTAAATAAAGATGAAGATTTCGAAAATGCAATTGGACAATACGTATACATTAAAACATATGCGCCAGTTGATGGCATGAAAGAATTTGAAGGTTATTTGTTGGCATATGGTCCAGACGGAGCAGAGGTTGAAATACGTATTAAAACTAGAAAAGTGACTGTTTTAATTGATAAAACGAAAATTGCAGTTGCACGTTTGGCAATTGACTTTTCCGCATAATTGATAATAGGAGTGATGAAAAATGAGTAGTGATCTACTCGATGCATTAACAGCTCTTGAACAACAAAAAGGGATTTCAAGAGAAGTATTGCTGGAAGCGATTGAAGCGGCACTTGTAACTGCATATAAAAGAAACTTTAATCAAGCTCAAAATGTTCGGGTTGACTTGAATTCTGATATCGGTTCAATGAAAGTATATGCACGTAAAGATGTTGTAGAAGAAGCTGAAGATGAACGTCTTCAAATTTCGATAGCGGATGCACATCTTATCAATCCTGCTTATGAAGTCGGGGATGTTTATGAAGAAGAAGTTACGCCAAAAGATTTTGGGCGAATTGCAGCTCAAACAGCAAAACAAGTTGTGACGCAACGTGTTCGTGAGGCAGAGCGCGGCATGATATATGATGAATATGTAGATCGTGAAGATGATATCGTAAATGGTATTGTAGAGCGACTCGATGCGCGTAATATCTATGTCGGTCTAGGAAAAGTTGAAGCGGTTTTGCCGTCTGGCGAACAAATCCAAGCTGAATCCTATAAACCGCATGACCGCATTAAAGTATATATTACAAAAGTTGAAAAAACGTCACGGGGACCGCAAGTGTTTGTCTCCAGAACGCATCCAGGTCTACTTCGCAGATTGTTTGAACTTGAAGTGCCAGAAATCTATGAAGGCATCGTTGAAATTAAAACAATTGCTCGTGAAGCGGGCGACCGTTCAAAAATTTCTGTCTTTACAAACCAGGCTGAAGTAGATCCGATTGGTTCATGTGTCGGTTCTAGGGGTGCTCGTGTACAATCAATTTCTACTGAATTAAATGGCGAGAAAATTGATATAGTAGAATGGTCTGAGGACCCAGTCGTATTTGTCGCGAATGCATTAAATCCGTCTAAAGTTCTTGATGTGCAAGTGAATGAAGAAGAGCGGTCAACTACAGTGATTGTACCTGACTATCAATTATCGCTTGCTATCGGAAAACGCGGGCAAAATGCAAGACTCGCTGCTAAATTGACGGGTTGGAAAATCGATATTAAGAGTGAAGAAAGCGCGCGCGAACTTGGAATTTATCCGCCAAGTGATAAAGTGGGCGAAGTTGACGCATACTTTGAAGAAGAAGATTATGATAATAATGATGAACCAATTGATTTATATAAAGAAGACGAAGACTGAGAAGAAAGGGTGATCACACATGACGAACATGAAAAAAGTACCTTTGCGTAAATGCGCGGCGACAGGCGAGATGTTTCCTAAAAAGGAGATGATTCGCATCGTTCGCCCGAAAGAAGGGGAAGTTTCAGTCGATCTAACAGGCAAGAAATCAGGTCGAGGGACTTATGTGTCAAAATCCGAAGAAGCGGTCGAGACTGCACGTCGTAATCGTTCTATCGAAAGCCAACTGAAGACGGCTGTTCCAGAAAATGTGTATGAAGATCTTCTTCATGCCATCCGTCGGGAGTCTTTGAAATGAAAGACAAACAGAAAATCTTCCAGTTGCTCGGTTTAGCAACGCGGGCGAGAATGATAGTAACCGGTGAAGACCTCGCAATTCGCGAGGTTCAAAACGGAAAAGCGCACCTCGTCATCGTTTCGAGTGATGCATCTGCAAATACAGTGAAAAAAATTACGGATAAATGTACCTTTTTTAACGTTGAGAAGCATGTTTTTGGTAGTCGAGAAGATCTGGGACACGCAATTGGTAAAGAGTCGCGGGTCATACTTGCAATAACGGATGCTGGATTTGCTAAAAAGCTTTCCGAGCTTCTTAACGAATACAACCGGGGGTGAGCGCATGACAAAAGTACGTGTACATGAATACGCGAAACTAGTGAAAAAAACGAGTAAAGAAGTAATTGAAGAACTCGGTAAATTAAATGTAAATGTAACGAATCATATGTCTACAATAGATAAAGATGTAGTAACAAAACTTGACAAGTCATTTGGCGGAAATAAAGAAAGCAAAGAAACAACAAAAGCGCCAACTTCAAGCAAACAAAGTGGACAAAATCGTCCAGCATCAAGCGGGCAAAATCGTCCAGCATCAAGCGGGCAGAATCGTCCAGCATCAGGCGGACAGAATCGTCCAGCATCAAGCGGACAGAATCGTCCAGCATCAAGCGGGCAGAATCGTCCAGCATCAGGCGGACAGAATCGTCCAGCATCAAGCGGACAGAATCGTCCAGCATCAGGCGGACAGAATCGTCCAGCATCAAGCGGACAGAATCGTCCAGCATCAAGCGGGCAGAGTCGTCCGGCATCAGGTGGACAAAATCGTCCAGCATCGGGCGGACAGAATCGTCCAGCATCAAGCGGGCAGAGTCGTCCGGCATCAGGTGGACAAAATCGTCCAGCATCGGGCGGACAGAATCGTCCGGCTACAACATCGGGCGGGTCATCAAGTCCGAATTCACGTCCAGCAGGAAGAGCGCCAGGCCGTCGCGGTGGACGTCCACCAGCACGTGGTATAAACCAAGGAAGAAGAAGGTACCGTCCAGCACCAGCTGCGAAAGTTCAACTGCCTCTTCCAGACAAAATCACGTTTTATGAATCTGTTTCAGTAGGTGAACTTGCGCAGAAATTAGGTCGCGAACCTTCCGAGATTCTTAAAAAGTTATTAATGCTTGGCGTTATGGCAACAATTAATGAAGAACTAGATAAAGATGCGATTGAGTTAATTTGTTCAGACTACGGTGTCGAAGTTGAAGAAGAAATTCGTATTGATGTTACTGACCTTGATATTTATTTCGAAGAAACTGAAGGCTTTGAAGAAGAAGTGTCATTGCCGGAAAATATTATTGAACGCGCACCGGTTGTAACGATTATGGGTCACGTTGACCACGGTAAAACAACGTTACTTGACTCAATTCGAAATACGAAAGTAACACAAGGCGAAGCGGGCGGGATTACTCAACATATCGGTGCTTATCAAATCGAAAATGACGGTAAAAAAGTAACGTTTTTAGATACTCCTGGTCACGCAGCATTTACGACGATGCGTGCACGAGGCGCGTCAATTACGGATATTACTATTCTTGTTGTTGCAGCTGATGACGGTGTAATGCCTCAAACGGTTGAAGCGATTAATCATGCGCAAGCGGCAGATGTTCCGATTATCGTAGCTGTGAATAAAATCGATAAACCAGCAGCAAATCCTGAACGTGTTATGCAAGAACTTACTGAACACGGTCTTGTTTCAGAAGACTGGGGCGGCGATACAATATTCGTTCCAATCTCTGCACTAACAGGCGAAGGAATCGATACATTACTTGAAATGGTTCTGCTTGTTGCTGAAATTGCAGAACTTAAAGCGGATCCAACAATTCGTGCACGTGGATCAGTTATTGAAGCTGAGTTAGATCGCGGACGCGGCTCTGTTGCAACGCTGCTTGTTCAAGATGGAACGCTTAAAGTTGGGGATCCAATTGTAGTAGGAAACACATTTGGTCGTGTACGTGCAATGATTAGCGATACAGGCCGTCGTGTTCAATCTGCTTTACCATCTACACCGGTTGAAATTACTGGACTTAGCGATGTGCCACAAGCTGGTGACCGTTTTGTTGTCTTTGAAGATGAGAAAACTGCACGCCAAATTGGTGAAGCAAGAGCTGGTGAAGCGATTTTAGAACAACGTGATGTGAAAACAAGGGTTACATTAGATAACTTGTTTGATCAAATGAAACAAGGCGAAATGAAAGAGTTAAAACTAATTGTTAAAGCCGACGTACAAGGAACGGTTGAAGCAATGGCGGCATCTCTCATGAAAATTGAAGTAGAAGGCGTCAACGTGAAAATCATCCATACAGGTGCGGGAGCAATTAATGAATCCGATATTTCACTTGCAGCAGCATCAAACGCAATCGTTATCGGATTTAACGTTCGACCAGATGTGAATGCAAGACGTGCGGCAGATGCTGAAGGCGTCGATATTAGACAGCACCGCGTCATTTACCAAGTCATCGAAGAAATTGAATCAGCGATGAAAGGAATGCTAGATCCGGAATTCGAAGAAAAAGTCGTTGGTCAAGCAGAAGTGCGCGAAACATTCGTCGTGTCTAAAATCGGAACAATTGCGGGAAGCTATGTCACTGAAGGTAAAATAGTACGTGACGCTGGAGTACGCGTTATACGCGACAGTATCGTTATCTTTGAAGGTGAGCTTGACGCTTTGAAACGTTTCAAGGACGACGTTAGAGAAGTTGCAAGAGGGTACGAGTGCGGAATTACAGTGAAGAACTTTAACGACATTAAAGAAGGCGACATTATCGAAGCCTTCGTGATGGAAGAAATTAAACGGGTATGATCGTCTACGCTGAATGTACGTTTTTCATCCCCATGGCTGCTTCATTAAAAGAGAAGCGTTCTGTTTTGAAAAGCATGACGGATAGGACAAAAAACTCCTATAACGTATCGATTGCAGAAATAGATCATCAAAATCTTTGGCAGCGAACGACATTAGCGCTTGTAGCAACGGCATCATCGAAGGATGCTGCGGAACGAGAAGTAAGAAGGGCAATCCGATTATTGGAATCAAATCCAGAATGGGAAATGACCCAGATGACAGTAGACTTTTACTGATTACGAATCGGGGTGACTATCCATGTCAAAACGTGTAAATCGTGTTGCGGAACAGATGAAAAAAGAACTTGGCGAAATTATTTTACAAAAAGTAAAAGACCCAAGAATCGGTTTTGTCACCGTGACGGATGTAGAGGTAACGGGTGATTTGCAAAATGCAACAATCTTTATTTCCGTTCTTGGAAATGAATCAGAGAAAGAAGCGACTTTAAAAGGCTTAGATAAAGCAAAAGGTTTTATACGCACTGAAATCGGTAAGCGAATCAGACTTCGTGTAACGCCGGAGATTGAATTTACATTCGATGAATCCATCGCTTATGGAAATAGAATCGAAACGCTACTTACTCAAGTAAATAACGAATCAAAAGAATAACAAAATGGAGGAAGTCGGTGTCCAAATGGACTTTCCGACTTCCTTTAATTTACATAGAAAATGGGGTTTTGACATGAACGGGATTCTCCCACTATGGAAAGAAAAAGGAATGACGTCACATGATTGCGTATATAAATTGCGTAAAATATTGGGGACGAAAAAGGTCGGTCATACCGGCACATTGGATCCAAACGTGGAAGGCGTCCTGCCTATATGTATTGGCCAAGCAACGAAAGTGGCAGAATATATAACCGATTCGGGTAAGGAATACGTTGCAGTAATTTCGATTGGCAAGGCAACTGAAACCGAGGATGCGGATGGTGCAATAGTTACAGATAATAATGAGTTTAAACGTTTTTCACGAGTGGAAATTGAAAGCACACTGACAAAACTTACTGGCGAAATTGAACAAACGCCGCCAATGTATTCGGCAGTTAAAGTAAACGGTCATAAGTTATACGAGTATGCACGAAAAGGTATTGAAGTCGAAAGACCAAAGCGAATTGTTAAAATCCATGAGTTGGAGTTGCTTGACGATGCGAATGAGTTTGAAGGAACAGAAGTGAATTTTGAAATTCGTATTAGTTGCGGAAAGGGAACTTACATCCGAACGCTTGCTGTTCAAATCGGCGAGTTATTAGGCTATCCCGCACATATGGCGTCACTCGTTCGAACAGCATCTGGCACTTATCGAAAAGCTGATTGTCACACGCTAAAAGAACTCGAAGTACTCAAAGATGCCGATCAACTAGCTACAAGCATACATCCATTGGAGGACGCATTAGCCGAATTTCCATTTGTTGAAATAGACGACAAAGATTATGATAAAATAATACATGGACAAGTATTGCCTAAAGATCCACTGCTTGATGAAGGATATCCGATTGTCTTCACGAAAAACAATAAAGCATTGGCTGTCTATAAAATTCATCCGACTAAGCCAGAATTAATGAAGCCAGAAAAAATGTTTCCAGTAAATCATTGAGAAGGAGGGAACGAATTTGAAAGTTTTTGAACTAAGTTATCCGGACAATATGACGATTGACAATGATGAAGAATATTCTTTAGCAATCGGCTTTTTTGATGGTCTACATAAAGGACACCAAACTGTTATTACTAAAGCCATCGAAAAAGCGAAAGAATTATCAATCCGCTCAGCTGTGATGACATTTAATCCGCATCCATCTCATGTATTAGGTGGAGGCAAAAATAAGATTGGCTACATTACTCCATTTGAAGAAAAGAAAAGACTTTTGGAGAATATGGGCGTAGATGCGGTATTCGTTGTGAAGTTTGACATGCAACTGGCTTCCCTTAAGCCGAATGAATTTGTCGACTTATTTATTAAATCTCTCGGCGTTAAGCATGTGACAGCTGGATTTGATTATTCATTTGGATCAAAAGGTGCCGGTAAGATGGAGGATATGAAAAAACTTTCAGACGGCGTATATGAAACGACAATCGTTGGAAAAGTAACGGACAATGCTGACAAAATTTCATCAACGCGTATTCGAAAACTTCTATCAGAAGGAAATGTTGAGGATGCTTCATTACTTTTAGGTAGAAATTTCAGATTGATCGGAACGGTCGTTGGTGGCGAAAAGAAAGGCCGTCAATTAGGATTTCCAACTGCGAATGTCTTACCTTCAGAAGGTTCTATTCTTCCTGAGAATGGAGTCTATGCTGTCCGCTTTATAGTTGACGGAACGTCGATGAATGGTGTCTGCAATGTCGGGGTGAAACCAACCTTTAACAATCCTGAGGTCAAAAGTCCAATGGTTGAAGTCCATATACTCGATTATGATGGGGATTTGTACGGGAAAGAAGTTGCAGTTGAATGGGTGAAACATATTCGACAAGAGAAGAAGTTTGAATCGATTGATTCCCTGATATCTCAGATTGAAAAAGATAAAGAGATGGCGATTGAAATCCTTGCTGTGAGCTAAACATTCTTTACATTGATAAATTTACATGTTATTATGAAGTAGTACATTTAAATGTGTACTAACCATTTCTTGGCATAACGAGTCACCAACGTTTGCGAGGTAATTGGGGATATTTTGAATAGGAGGTGAAAAGGATGGCTATTACACAAGAGCGTAAAAACGAATTAATTTCTGAATTTAAAACTCATGAGAACGATACTGGTTCTGCAGATATTCAGATCGCTATCCTTACTGAAGAGATTAATAACCTGAACAAACATTTATCTACTCATAAGAAAGACCACCACTCACGTCGTGGACTTATGAAAATGATTGGTCGTCGTCGTAAACTGCTTAAGTATATGCGCGACAACGAAGTTCAGCGTTACCGTGATCTTATCACTAAACTCGGTCTACGCCGATAATAAGATGACTACATGAAAGCGGGCCTTGCCCGCTTTTTCTTTTTGTTATGAAAATTTCGCATCAAGACGCCTAATTTGGTACACTATAAATATACATACAACGTATGCAATTCTGACTGTTGCTACATGGAGAGGGGTTCAATAATGACAGAACAAAAGAAAGTATTTTCGCTTGAATGGGCAGGAAGACAATTAGTTGTTGAAACTGGCCAATATGCAAAACAAGCAAACGGCGCAGTACTCGTTCGTTACGGGGATTCAACAATCCTATCAACTGCAACAGCTTCAAAAGAGTCAAGAGGTCTAGATTTTTTCCCATTAACAGTGAATTATGAAGAACGTTTATACGCTGCAGGTAAAATTCCTGGAGGTTTTATTAAACGTGAAGGTCGTCCTTCTGAAAAGGCAGTATTAACAAGCCGTCTAATCGACCGCCCGATTCGTCCATTATTCGCGGATGGTTTCCGTAATGATGTACAAGTTATTTCATTAGTTTTGTCAGTCGACAATGACAGTTCGCCTGAAATGGCTGCAATGCTAGGTTCTTCCTTAGCGCTATCCGTATCGGACATTCCATTCGAGGGACCGATTGCCGGAGTTCAAATTGGCCGTATTGACGGAGAGTTCATCGTGAATCCGACATTGGACCAATTAGAAAAGAGCGATTTGGATCTGATTGTTGCAGGAACGAAAGATGCGATTAACATGGTTGAAGCAGGTGCATCTGAGGTAGAGGAAGACATTATTCTAGAAGCAATAATGTTCGGCCATAACGAAATCATTAAGCTTGTTGAATTTCAAGAGAAAATAATTGCAGAAGTCGGGAAAGAAAAAATGGAAATTCCATTATTCCAATTAGACGAAGCATTAAAATCTGAAATTCGATCGAAGTATGAAGCGCAGCTTACTGATGCAATTCAAACAAAAGAGAAACATGAACGAGAAGATGCAATCAATGCTGTGAAAAACGAAGTGATTGAGTCTTACACTGAAAATGAAGCAGATGAAGCTACTTTAAAACAAGTTAAGGGTATTTTAGGAAATATGGTAAAAGAGGAAGTACGCAGACTCATTTCTGATGAAAAAGTACGTCCAGACGGCCGTGCTCCAGATGAAATCCGCCCGCTTGAATCCCATGTCGGCATCTTGCCAAGAGCGCATGGTTCAGGTTTGTTTACACGCGGTCAGACACAGACACTAAGTATTTGTACTTTAGGCGCGCTTGGCGAAGTACAAATTATCGATGGTCTAGGTCTTGAAGAGTCTAAACGTTTTATGCACCATTATAACTTCCCGAATTTCAGTGTGGGTGAAACTGGCCCAATCCGCGGACCAGGTCGTCGTGAAATCGGACACGGTGCTTTAGGAGAACGTGCACTTGAGGCAGTTCTTCCGGATGAGTCTGATTTCCCTTACACAATGCGCCTAGTCGCTGAAGTACTTGAATCTAATGGTTCGTCTTCACAAGCATCTATATGCTCGTCTACGATGGCTATGATGGATGCTGGTGTACCATTGAAAGCACCAGTAGCTGGAATAGCGATGGGACTTGTTAAGAGAGATGAAAATTATTCAATTCTTTCTGATATTCAAGGCATGGAAGATGCACTTGGAGATATGGACTTTAAAGTGGCAGGAACTGAAAAAGGAATCACTGCACTTCAAATGGACATTAAAATTGAAGGGTTATCACGTCAAATCCTTGAAGAATCACTAACGCAAGCGAAAATTGGTCGTTTGCATATCCTTGAACATATGAATTCAGTAATTTCAGGACCTCGTGAAGAATTGTCCGAGTATGCGCCTAAAATTATTAAAGTTCAAATCAATCCAGATAAAATCCGCGATGTCATTGGACCTGGCGGCAAGGTTATCAATAAAATCATTGAAGAGACTGAAGTTAAAATCGATACGGAACAAGACGGTACGATTTATATCTCTTCTCCAAATAGCGAAATGAATGCTAAAGCCAAAGCGATGATTGAAAATATTGTTCGTGAAGCTAAAGTTGGCGAATATTACATGGCGAAAGTTAAACGTATTGAAAAATTCGGTGCTTTCCTTGAATTATTCCCAGGAAAAGATGGTCTTCTTCATATTTCCCAAATTGCCGAAGAACGTACTCGCGCGGTTGAAGACGTATTAAAATTAGGTGATGAGTTATTTGTTAAAGTCATCGAAATTGATAACCAAGGTCGCGTAAACTTATCAAGAAAAGAAGTTATTCTTGAAGAGAAAAAGGCTGCGGAAAAAGAGAATAACTAAGCAGGTTTTATCGTACAATTAAGGGCCTCTCATCGAGGTCTTTTTTTGTCTTTTATTGTAAGTCGTTTGGATGGGCGATTGGTCGTTTCTGAAGGCGGTTTAGTCGTTTGGAGTGGGTTAATAGTCGCTTCTGGGTGCGGTATAGTCGTTTGGAGATGATTATTGGTCGTTTCGCTAAATTGACTGTGAGAAGGGGGAATTGTTTATGATTTCTAAACATATATGTACGAACGGGGTCCGAATTATTCATGAGAAAATGCCATATGTTCGCTCTGTAGCGCTAGGTGTTTGTATAGAAGCCGGGTCTCAAGATGAGTTGAAGGGTGAAGAAGGCGTTGCTCATTTTATTGAGCATATGCTTTTTAAAGGGACCCCCACACGATCAGCGCGTACTATCGCGGAACAATTTGATCGTATGGGGGGAGATGTGAATGCATTTACTTCTAAAGATATGACTTGTTTTTATGCAACTGTCCTAGGTGATCATGCGGAAACGGCGATTTCCATATTAGAGGATATGATATTTCATTCGATTTTTGATGAGACTGAAATGGAGAAAGAAAAGTCGGTTGTCCTCGAAGAAATTGCGACTGTTGAGGATACACCAGACGACGATGTGCACGAGCAACTTTGGAATGCGATGTATCCCGCGCATCCGATTGGAAGACCGATACTTGGAAGTAAAGACACGATTGAGACGTTTAACAAAGAAATGGTTAGAAACTTTATGAATCGAGTTTATAAACCCGAGCGAATCGTTATTTCAGTCGCGGGAAATTTTGATGATCGTTTAATCAACACGATTGAAGAGCTTTTTGGTTCATTCGAATCGATTAGTGAAAAGCAATTAGTTTCTTGTGCTGAAACACCAGTGTTTAATCCAGGGATAACGGTAAAAGAGAAAGATGTAGAACAATCTCATCTTTGTATTGGGTTCCCAGCGTTAGCTTTAAAAGATGAACGTATGTATGACTTGGTTATTTTAGACAGTATTATTGGATCCGCTATGTCATCTCGACTCTTTCAAGAAGTGCGCGAAGAACGCGGTCTTGCTTATTCGGTGTATTCATATTACACATCTTATGAAGATGGGGGTTCATTCATTATTTATGGTGGAACTTCACCAGAAAAGACGAATGAACTGTACGAAACAATTGATGAGATTATAAAATTGGTCTTGACTGAGGGTGTAACTGAAAAGGAAATCGAACAGGCGAAAGAGCATGTAATTGGCAGTTTTTTATTAAGTTTGGAAAGTACAGAGTCGCGCATGTCCCGGAATGGAAGAAATGAAATTGTTTTTGGGCGGCATCGAAGCATTGACGATGTCGTTTCAGAAATCGAATCAGTCGACAAAGAAAATATTCTACAGGTAGCAAAAGAGATTTTGGGAGAAAAACGTGCCATTTCTATCATCGCTCCGAAAGAAACAATTGAAGGTATTACATTCATTTAACAATCTTTCCAATTCTCGTTCATATACTGAATGGAGATAATAGAAAGGGGAATGAATATGCTGCTTTCGGAACTAGCTCAAAAAGAGTTGATTCAAGTGGATGAAGGAATACGTTACGGTTTATTGGCTGATACAGATCTTATTTTTAATGGGAAAACTGGCGATATTATCGGACTTGAAGTGAAGAAGAAATTCGGTCGATTTTCATTTAAAAGCCGCCCTGAAGAAGCGGATGAATTTATTCCGTGGTCGGAAATTGTCTTAATCGGGGAACACCGTATCCTTTTCAGGAAAACAGGTCCAATTGATGAGGCTTATTTGAATGAGTAAAGAAAAATGGTTATTTATCGGCACCGATAAACGGCTATCGGTATGTTGTAAGTTGATGGAGAAAAAAGGATATGTTTCCCTCTCAATTCCTACAAATACCTATACAGATGAACTTGAATCGCTGCTCACTGAATTTCAACCAAATCATATTGTTTTCCCTATATTAGAAATGGGAGGTTCAATCCCGCTTCAGCTACTAGGAGAAGGGACAAAGTTATATACAGGTGTTGTTTCGGAAGAATGGAAAAAGCGTTACAAGGAGGCTCATTATTCGATAGACTCTTATCTTCAAGATGAGATTTTCATATGGGAAAATGCACGAATCACAGCAGAAGCTTTCATTAGTGTATTTTATAATGAAATTGGCCAGACGATAGATAGGAAACAGTTCTATGTCGCGGGTTATGGACGAGTCGGTAAAATGGTAGCGGACTCGCTCAAATCACTTGGTGCTCACGTAACAGTGATTGCCCGGTCAGATGCACAATTGGGCGAGGCGAAAATGCGGGGTTATAATGCTGAACAATTTTCAAATCAGCTAAATATGAGTGAAGCCTATCTCGTTAATACAATTCCGGCCCAATGGTTTACGAAGCAATTTGAAGTTCCGAATTTCATCTTCGATCTTGCGTCAGCGCCCGGTTGCCTAAGGGAACCATCGACGATTGAATACTATAGATTACTCCCTGGTTTGCCTGGGAAGTATTTTCCTGTCGATGCGGCAATTTCATTAAGTGGCGCACTCGAGAGGATCCACCGAAGATGAAAGGGGAAGTAAATGTTACAAGGAAAGCGTATAGGTCTTGGGATAACGGCTTCACATTGTACGTATGAAGAAATTATTCCGGTTATTGACTCGCTGATTGATGCTGGTGCTACAGTTATTCCTGTTATTACACATTCAGTTCTCACTGCCGCGACGAGATTCGGCACAGGAGAAGAGTGGATTGCCCGGATTGAAAAGGCGACAGGGGAAAAAGTAATTTCAACAATTGTAGGCGCCGAGCCATTTGGACCATCAACACCTGTTGATTGCATGATTATTGCACCGATGACAGGCAATTCGATAAGTCGATTTGCTAATGCTTCAACTGACTCGCCAGTACTGATGGGCGCTAAAGCAACTTTACGTAACGGCAGCCCAGTTCTTTTAGGTATTTCAACGAATGATGCTTTAGGATTAAATGGTGTCAACATTATGAAACTCCTCAATATGAAAAATGTATTTTTCATCCCGTTTGGACAGGACGATCCGATTAACAAACCAAACTCCTTAATCTCCGACTTTTCTTTAATGGTTCCAGCAGCTGCAGCAGCGCTTAATAATGAACAAATCCAACCATTATTAATAATTCATGAACAAAAGTGAAGGTTCCGACACAATAAACCGAATCTTATGCTATAATCTTTCCATTACAACTGCTTTGATGCTGAAAGGGAGATTTGATTATGAGTACAATTAATGTTGCAATCGTCGGTGCTACGGGTGCCGTTGGAACCAAGATTTTAGAAAAGCTACTAGAACGTAATTTTCCTTCAAGTTCAATTAAACTACTAGCTTCAAAAAGGTCGGCTGGAAATGTAATTGAAGTAGACGGTAAACAATTTACTGTTGAAGAAACAGTTCCGGAATCTTTTGAAGATGTTGATATTGCATTCTTTAGCGCGGGCGGCGCTATTTCAAAAATGTTTGCTGAAGAAGCGGTAAAACGGGGCGCGGTCGTCATTGATAATACAAGTGCATATCGAATGACAGAATCGATTCCGCTAGTCGTGCCAGAAGTGAATGCTAGTACGTTGCATGAGCATAGTGGCATCATCGCTAATCCGAACTGTTCTACAATCCAGATGGTGACAGCCCTTGAACCAATACGTGAAAAATTCGGATTGGGCCGTATTATCGTTTCAACTTACCAAGCAGTTTCTGGTGCTGGAGCGGAAGCGATTGACGAGTTGGAAACCCAAAGCAAGCAGTTTGCAAAACGACAAGAAATCGATGCGAAACTTCTGCCGACTGGTGCGGGAGAAAAGTTTTATCCGATTTCATTTAATGCGATTCCTCAAATCGATGCCTTTGATTCTTCAGGCTATACGCTTGAGGAACTTAAGATGATTAATGAAACAAAAAAAATCTTTAATATGAATGATTTACATGTATCAGCGACATGTGTACGAATCCCGGTTGTATCAGGCCATTCCGAATCAATTTATTTTGAAGTTGATAAGACAGGTGTTTCTGTTGATGATATTCGTTCCGCACTAGCCAATGCACCTGGAATTGTAGTTCAAGATGATGCAAAAACGCAAAACTATCCAATGCCTTTATTTTCAGAAGGCAAGGACGATGTTTTCGTTGGGCGTCTACGGAAAGACCCGGATCATCCAGCAGGATTTCATATGTGGGTTGTGACGGATAATCTTATTAAAGGCGCTGCATTGAATTCAGTGCAAATTGCAGAAACTCTCTTGGCAACCGTGAAGAAATGACTACAATGAAAGAGGGATATTAGTATGGAACTTGGACGAATATCTACGGCGATGGTTACCCCGTTTTCATCAACGGGCGCCATCGATTTTGAAAAGACAAAGACGCTGATTGAACATCTTATTGCAAATGGAACAGATTCATTGGTCGTTTGCGGAACAACAGGTGAATCCCCTGCGTTAACAGCTAAAGAAAAGGAAGAACTCCTTTCATTTACAATGGAAACGGTGAATAAGCGAATTCCTGTTATTGCCGGAACTGGTTCGAATGCAACTGCTGAGTCAATTGAAAGCACGATTACGGCTGAGCAGGTCGGCGTCGATGGCATTATGCTTGTGACACCTTATTATAATAAGCCGAATCAGAAGGGATTGTACGCTCACTTTTCAACAATAGCCGAGAAAACAAGTCTTCCAATACTGTTGTACAATATCCCAGGACGTTCCGTTATTAATATGACTCCGGAAACGACAATTGCTTTATCGAAAGTGAAGAACATTCGTGCAGTAAAAGAAGCAAGTGGGGACCTCGAACAAATGGCGGCAATTATTGAAGGAATGGACGCTGGATTTAAAGTTTATAGTGGGGACGACGGGCTAACCTTGCCACTTCTTGCGATTGGCGGAAATGGTGTTGTTTCAGTAGCGTCACATGTCGTCGGAAATGAAATGCAGAAAATGATTACCGCATTTAATGAAGGACGTACACAAGAAGCGGCTCGCATGCACCGGGCGTTACTTCCATTGTTTCAAGAATTATTTGCTGCGCCAAATCCTGTACCAGTGAAATATGCATTGCAAAAAAACAATATTGACACTGGTGGCGTTCGGTTACCATTAATCGGGTATAACGAAGAAAATATGGCCTTTGATAAAGTATGGGCAAAGGTCAAAAACAGTGAACATATTTTTGTTTGACGAAAGCCGGTCTAGGAAACCGGCTTTTTTTGTTTGTACAAGAACGTTTCGTCCCGTATAATGAATCATAGTCGATATGGACGGGAAGTAGAAATAGGAGGAACAAAATTGACAAAAACAAAAAATGAACTAATACGAATTATTCCCCTTGGAGGGGTAGGAGAAATTGGGAAAGCGATGTATGTCGTTGAAATCGATGAAGAATTATTTATCGTTGATTCAGGACTCATGTTCCCTGAACGAGAAATGCTTGGAATCGATATCGTCATACCTGATCTTACATACGTTGAGGAAAACAAAGAACGCGTGAAAGGAATATTCCTGACGCATGGACATGAAGACGCGATTGGTTCACTAGCGTACTTATTACAAGTCGTGCAAGCGCCGGTATACGGATCGAAACTTACATTAGCGTTAGCGAAAGAGCATTTAAAAGAAATGCCTGCACCAGCATCCGTTCGCTTTTTTGAAGTGACAAACAAAAGCAGAATGAACTTTAATCGCACACACGTGACATTTTTCAATACGACTCATAGTATTCCTGATTCATTGGGAATCGTATTTAACACGAGTGAAGGTGCAATTGTTCACACTGGAGAGTTTAAGTTTGACCAGGCAGCAAAGGGAAAATATCGTCCAGATATCGGAAAAATGGCGAATTTAGGAGATGAAGGCGTCTTTATTTTAATGTCTGATTCTTCCGAAGCAGAGAGACCCGGATATACAACATCTGAATCTGTCATTGAAAAACAATTATCGCAAACATTTCATGCTGCAGAAGGTCGAATATTGGTTGCGTTATATGCATCCAACTTTATTCGAATTCAACAAGTGTTGGACACAGCATTTGAGACAGGCAAGAAAGTGGCCGTTGTCGGAAAGAGTCTTGAAAGCTACTTCGAGGTTGGCGTTAATCTAGGTTATTTAACGACTGAAGACGATGTCGTCATCCCTGTTAATGAATTAGAGAAATATGAAGATGATCAAGTTGTCATTATCGTCACTGGCAATAAAGGTGAACCATTGGATGCCCTGGAGAAAATCGTCAGAAAGCATCATGGCGATGTTCGCATTAAAGATACAGACACGGTTCTAATAACATTTACACCATCACCTGGTATGGAAGTATCGATGTACGAAACGATGAATGAGTTAGCTAAAAACGGTGCGACAGTATTGACGTCAAGCAAAAAAGTTCACGTTTCCGGACACGGTAGCCAAGAAGATTTGAAGCTTATGTTAAACTTGATGAAACCTAAATATTTCATCCCGATTCAAGGTGAATATCGCATGCTTATGGCGCATTCAAAACTAGCGCAAGAGGTCGGTATGCAAAAGACGAGCATATTTATAGCTGATAAAGGCGATATTGTAGAATATAAAAGCGGTAAAATGCGTATGAGCGGACGCGTGCAAGCCGGTAACGTATTAATTGACGGTATTGGTGTTGGCGACGTTGGAAATATTGTTCTCAGAGACCGTAAATTATTATCGCAAGATGGCATATTTACAGTTGTCGTGACGCTGAGTCGTAAAGATAAGCGTATAGCAGCAGGTCCTGAAATCGTTTCTCGCGGATTTGTCTATGTGCGTGAATCTGAGGAACTTCTTGATGAAGCAACTAAACTAGTTACAAAAATAGTTGAGAAACATGTGACTAAAAAGTCGTTTGAATGGACAGGGATAAAGCAAGAGATCCGTGACACGCTTAGCTCGTTCCTATTCCAACAAACGAAACGACGTCCAATGATCATACCAATTATTATGGAATACTAATCGAAACGCCAAATTAGGATCTAACCGCTCCGAAGGGTTTCCTTGCCGTCTGACCGGCGGGAAATCCTTTTTTTCAAGAAAGGAGGAGAAAATATGTCTAGAAAAAGAAAGGGAAAACGAAACGCGAATCAACGGAAAAAGAAACAACCGGGTTTGCATCCATTGTTGTATGAAGTGATTGGTCTTGCGATGATTGGTTTAGCCGTTATTATTATGTTTGAATTCGGACCGGCGGGAAGAGGTCTATCATCAGCCACGAGGTTTTTGTTTGGAAACTTGCATATTGCAATTCCATTTCTTTTAATTGTACAAGCTCTTATATTTATGATTATGCGAAAAGTGGGTGGATGGAAAAATCGGATAATGGGCGGAAGCTTGTTTATTCTTGCAAGCTTACTACTCTTTAGCCATGTTCATTTATTTAAAGAACTTAATGAAAGCCGTGTGCTAATGTCGGATTCAGCGCTGAGAGAAACATGGAAAGTACTGATCATTAATGATGGAATAGCGGATCGAACGGGCGCATTAGGCGGCGGAATGATTGGTGCATTTCTATTTGCGATGTTTTATTCCCTATTTGATTCCGCAGGAGCAACTGTTGCTGGTGTGTTATTACTGCTAATCGGACTCGTACTATTAACAGGAAAAGCATTGGTACCAATTATTGCGGAAAAGTTCCCGAAAATGGTTGAATCATTTAAAAAAACTTTTTCAGAAAGAGTTTCGCGTGACAAGAAAGAAAAGAAACCGAAAAAAGAGGAACCTAAGAAAACTAGGACTCGTCGCTCAGAAGTAAATGAAAAGCCTGTAATCGCTGAACCGATCATCGAGGACATTCCTTCACAACCAATTATTTCCACATTCACGGAACAGATAGACAAGCGTGCTAAAGATGAGGAAGCTGCTGTTATTGAAAAAGAGGTCGCTCTGGATTCAACAGATGCAGCTGTTAGCAATTTAGGTGCAATAATCGGTGAAGAAGAAAATGAATCTTATATATTACCGCCAAGTACTTTACTGACTGAAACGCCTCATAATGATCAGTCTGGCGAATATGACTCGATTCAAGAAAATGCGCAAAAACTAGAAGATACCTTTTTAAGTTTCGGCGTGAAAGCGCGCGTTGTACAAGTCCACCTAGGGCCAGCGGTCACGAAATATGAAGTACTACCCGCTACGGGCGTTAAAGTCAGTCGGATCGTTAGTTTGACAGATGATTTAGCACTGGCACTCGCGGCAAGTGATATTCGGATCGAAGCGCCAATTCCGGGGAAATCCGCCATCGGTATTGAAGTGCCGAATAGTGATGTTGCGGTCGTTAGTCTCCGGGAAGTCATTGAAGCAAAAGAAAATGATACACCCGAATCGAAATTAATGATTTCACTTGGTCGCGATGTTACAGGACAAGCTATACTAGCCGAATTAAACAAAATGCCGCATATGCTAATTGCTGGAGCAACCGGTAGTGGTAAAAGTGTTTGCATTAATGGGATTATAATAAGTATTCTTATGCGTACGAAACCGCATGAAGTGAAAATGATGATGATCGACCCGAAAATGGTTGAACTTAATGTCTACAACGGTGTACCGCATTTGTTAGCACCAGTCGTTACCGACCCGCGGAAAGCTGCTCAAGCATTGCAAAAAGTAGTTTCTGAGATGGAGCGTCGTTATGAACTCTTCTCTCATACCGGGACGCGAAATGTGGAAGGGTATAATAGTCATATTGACGAATGGAATCTAGAAAATGATGAAAAGCATCCACATATGCCTTATATTGTTGTCATTGTCGATGAACTTGCAGATTTAATGATGGTTGCGTCAAGCGATGTAGAAGATTCCATAACGCGTCTTGCGCAAATGGCACGTGCAGCGGGAATTCACTTAATCATTGCAACCCAGCGTCCGAGTGTTGACGTTATAACCGGCGTTATTAAAGCGAACATTCCATCACGAATCGCATTTGCGGTATCATCTGCAATCGACTCCAGAACAATATTGGATAGTGGCGGAGCGGAGAAGTTGTTGGGAAGAGGGGATATGCTGTTCTTGCCAGCAGGTGCATCTAAACCGGTTCGGATTCAAGGCGCTTTCGTTTCGGACCGCGAAGTCGAGGCTGTTGTCGACTTTGTCATTGAACAACAAAAAGCCCAGTATCAAGAAGAAATGATTCCGACTGAAATCGTTGACGTTCCACCGCACGAAGAGACAGATGAGTTGTATGACGATGCTGTTCAACTTGTTACAGAATTGCAAACGGCATCAGTATCGATGTTACAACGCCGGTTTAGAGTCGGTTATTCCAGAGCTGCACGCATCGTAGATCAGATGGAAATGCGCGGAGTTGTAGGACCGCCGGATGGAAGCAGGCCGCGTCAAGTGCTTATTAGTAAAGAAGAAGCTGACATTCATTCGTGAATTAATGTGGAATTTAGTACAACATTGTTACTAAAGTTTGGTAATCGCATGTTTATTTTAAATCTATGTTTATTTTGTGGGACGAAAGTGATATAGTGAAATTGATTAGTAGTGATATTCAAATAGCAATGAAAAGTCTGACCATCTAGAGGACGGTGATACATGATGACGAGTGCGGGGAAACTACACTACTTGCAAGTAATTGAAATTTTGAAAGAGAACATTGAATCAGGGGTTTTTAAAGAAAATGATCGTCTGCCTTCAGATTTTGAACTTGCCGAGAAATTTGATGTTACTCGAACAACTCTTCGAAAAGCATTAACTATTTTAGAAGATGAACGAGTACTAACCCGCCGACACGGGGTTGGTTTGTTTATTAATCCAAAACCAATCTTTACATCAGGTATTGAACAGTTGGAAAGTGTATCCGCAATGATAGAAAATGCGGGAATGGAACCAGGCACAATTTTTATGGATGTCTCAGATACAGATCCTACAGATGAATGTGTCTCGCAATTCGATTTCGCGGAAGATGAAAAACTTGTCGCGATTAAACGTGTTAGAACGGCAGATGGGGAACCAGTTGTCTATTGTGTTGATAATTTACTGTCGAAATATTTACCGAGTGAAACCGAAGAACTTTTTAGTGTCTCTATTTTTGATGCAATTGAGCAATCCGGTAATGTTCGCATCGTGCAAGCAATCGCACAGATTGAACCAGTCGGTTATGATGAAGAAGCATCCTCGATTTTACGTTGCGGCGTAGATGTGCCACTTCTAGTTTTAAAACAACGGCATTATACTGACGACGGAGAAATGGTCCTGTATTCGAAAAACTATTTCCGTGCAGATAAATTCAGTTTTCATGTCGTGCGAAAAAGGGTATAAGACGTTTATACGTCCTTACTAATATAAAAAAATAATAGGAGGGTCTTACATTGAGAAAAAGTAAATTAGGTCTTGCACTAGCAATGATGCTTGTTATCGGTGGTTTGCTCGGCGCTTGCGGTACTGATAAAGGTAAAGACAAAGGCAAAGACGAAGGCACGACAGGTTCTAGCGAAGTAAATGAAGATGCAGTATCGGTAGCAATGGTAACGGATACAGGCGGCGTTGACGACAAATCGTTTAACCAATCTGCTTGGGTAGGGATCCAAGAATACGGTAAGAAAAGCGGTTTTACTAAAGGCGATGGTGGTTTCGACTATTTAAAATCAGATGATGCTTCGGACTACGAGGCAAACTTGAATCGACTTGTTCGTCGTGACTTCGATGTCGTTTATGGTATCGGATTCCTTCTGAAAGATGCAATTGAAACAATTGCTGAGCAAAATCCCGATACTATGTTTGGACTTGTGGATGAAGAATCAGACGTCGAAAACGTTGCAAGTATCATGTTTAAAGAACAAGAGGGTGCATTTCTTGCAGGTGCTGCAGCTGCACTTATGACAAAATCCGATAAAATTGGATTTGTTGGCGGTATGGAAATTCCAGTTATTGAACGTTTCCATGCAGGATTTGTAGCAGGCGTTGCAGCTGTTAAACCTGATATCAAAGTAGACGTACAGTACACGGGTAACTTTGACAAAGCTGAAGATGGAAAAGCGGCAGCAAACCGTATGTACACTTCTGGTGTTGATATCATTTTCCACGCAGCGGGCGGAACGGGTAATGGTGTATTCTCGGAAGCGAAAGAACGTAAATCAGCAAATCCGGATGAGTTCATTTGGGTAATCGGCGTTGACTCGGACCAATACGAGGAAGGCCAAGTAGGTGACCATAACATCACACTTACTTCTATGCTTAAACGTGTTGACCTATCAGTTATTAGCGTAGCAGAACTTGCCGAAAAAGGTGAATTCCCTGGCGGCGAAATTACACGCTATGGTATTGCTGAAGGAATGATTGAGCTTGCAGATTCGCACGGTGCGATTCCACAAGATGTACTTGACAAAATCGATGAACTCTCAAAAAAGATTGTTGATGGCGAAATTGTTGTACCAGAGGATCCAAAACAATAATATTATAAATAGTAAAAGGCCGGTTTTTTCCGGCCTTCCTATTTTATCGAATGTAAATTAATACAAGAAAGGTTTCCTCCAGAATATGGAATCTTTTCTTGTATTAATTTTGTAAGTCAATTATTAAGGGAGTGAACCCATTGGAATACGTCATTGAAATGCTGGATATTAGAAAAGAATTCGGTAATTTCGTTGCGAACGATAATATTACACTTCAGCTAAAAAAAGGGGAAATCCATGCTCTTTTAGGTGAAAATGGCGCTGGTAAATCGACATTAATGAACGTTCTTTTTGGCCTTTATCAACCTGAAGGCGGGGAAATCCGGGTTCGTGGCGAAAAAGTCGCGATTTCTAATCCGAATATCGCCAATAACTTGGGAATCGGAATGGTTCACCAGCACTTTATGTTAGTTGAAAACTTAACAGTAACGGAAAATATAATCTTAGGTAACGAACCGAAAAAGATGGGAACCATCAATATTCGCGATGCTGCAAAAAAAGTCGCGGAAATTTCAAAATTATACGGGTTGAATGTGGATCCTTATGCGAAAATCTCAGATATTTCTGTCGGCATGCAACAACGTGTAGAAATTTTGAAAACGCTTTATCGAGGGGCTGAAATCCTGATATTCGATGAACCAACTGCATCTTTAACACCGCAAGAAATTGATGAGCTATTTATTATTATGAAAAAGTTGATTGAAGAAAATAAATCAATAATCTTAATAACGCACAAGCTTCAGGAAATTATGGACGCCACAGATCGTGTAACTGTCATTCGTAAAGGGCAAGGAATTGGTACAGTAATTACAAGTGAAACGAATCCTGAAGAGCTTGCCACATTAATGGTTGGTCGACAGGTAACCTTCAAAACGGAAAAAGGTCCATCGAATCCGGCGGATGAAGTTTTACATATTGAAAATCTTGTTGTGGAGGATTACCGTGGTGTACCAAAAGTTAAAGGATTAAATTTATCGGTTAGAAAAGGTGAAATCGTTGGGATTGCAGGAATTGACGGCAACGGTCAAAGCGAACTTATCGAAGCCATCACTGGGTTACGCAAAATAAAAGAAGGAAAAATATCCATTAACGCCAAAGATATAACAGGTAAACGTCCACGAGAAATCACGGAAACAGGACTCGGCCATATTCCGCAGGATCGCCATAAGCATGGATTAGTTTTGGAGTTCTCTGTCGGCTATAACGCCGCGTTGCAATCCTATTATCATGCGCCTTATTCGAAAAACGGCATTATGAATTATAAAGTCGTTTCTGAAAAAGCTAAACAGATTATTGAAACTTATGATGTACGAACGCAAGGGGAGCATGAACCAGCACGCGCTCTTTCCGGCGGTAATCAACAAAAGCTGATTATCGGTCGAGAAGTAGAACGTAATCCGGATCTGTTAATTGCAGCACTGCCGACACGAGGACTTGATGTCGGAGCGATTGAATTTATCCATAAAAGATTGATAGAACAGCGCGATAACGGTAAGGCCGTTTTGTTAATTTCTTTTGAGCTTGATGAAGTTATGAATGTATCTGATAGAATAGCAGTTATCTATGATGGTCAAATTGTTGATACCGTAAATCCATCAGAAACAACTGAACAAGAATTAGGTCTGTTAATGGCTGGTCACCAGAAAAGTGAAATGATCGTAGTTGGTGATGAAGTTGTACTGAAAGAAGGTGAGGATGGAAATGTCGAATAGAGTTATCAATCTATTAGTCCCTATCGTTTCCATCGTATTGGGCTTAATTGTCGGGGCGATTGTCATGATATTCAGCGGATATGATCCGGTTGCGGGTTATATCGCATTGTGGAATGGTATCTTTGGGGATGCTTATGCAATTGGAGAAACAATTAGACAAATTAGTCCCTATATTTTAGCCGGTTTAGCGGTTGCATTCGCTTTCCGTGCAGGCTTATTCAATATAGGGGTTGAAGGACAACTAATTGTTGGTTGGTTTGCGGCTGCATATGTTGGATCGGCATTTGATTTGCCGAAGATTATTCACTTGCCGTTTGCCTTGATTGCAGCTGCTTTAGCAGGAGCATTATGGGGATTTGTGCCAGGGATTTTAAAAGCTACATTACGAGTTCACGAAGTTATCGTTACAATTATGATGAACTATATTGCTCTTCATGTGGTCAATGCGTTAATCAAAACGGTATCGGGAACCTATAAGACAGAAAAAATTAGTGAAACAGCATCACTTCGATCTGAATTTTTATCCAATCTAACGGATTATTCAACACTGCACTACGGCATATTAGTAGCGCTTGCAATGGTTGGGGTCATGTGGTTTTTATTGGAGAAAACGAAAACTGGCTATGAGTTGAAATCGGTTGGCTTCAACGAACATGCCTCGCAATATGCCGGCATGAATGTAAATCGAAACATCATTCTTTCAATGGTGATTTCAGGTGCATTCGCAGGACTTGCAGGTTCAATGGAGGCGCTTGGCACATTTGGCTATTTAGCCAATATGGGCGGTTTTACAGGTATTGGATTTGATGGTATCGCTGTTGCATTATTAGGAGCGAATACACCGCTGGGAGTCATTTTCGGTGCATCATTATTCGGTTCGTTGAAATACGGTGCAGGGAATATGCCGAATGAGGCTGGGGTTCCGACAGAGATTGTTTCAATCATTATTGCACTCATTATTTTCTTCGTTGCTTCTGGATATATCATTCGAGTAATCCTTAATCGCATGAATAAGAAAAAGGGGGCAAAGTGAAATGGGTTTTCTTGATATTCTTTATTTCATCGTACCAATTACAATTTCATACGCAGCGCCTCTAATTTTTACTGCGATAGGCGGGGTTTTCTCTGAACGTTCGGGTGTTGTCAACATCGGACTTGAAGGGTTAATGGTTATGGGGGCTTTCATCGGGATTTTGTTTAATTTAACATTTGCGGGTACCTTTGGCGCCTGGACACCTTGGTTAGCCTTGCTTGCTGCAATGATTGTATCGGCAATTTTTTCAATCATGCATGCGGTCGCATCGATTACTTTTAGAGCCGATCAAGTTGTATCTGGTGTTGCGATTAATATGTTAGGGATTGCTGTTGCATTATTTACAGTGAAACTAATTTTTGGAAAAGGGCAGACAGACTTTATCCAACGTAGCATTCCGCGTTTCAACGTTCCATTTTTAGAAGATATCCCGGTTCTGGGTCCATTATTTTTTAAGGGAATCTACGGTTCTTCCATATTAGCGGTACTGGTTGCGCTATTGGCATGGTTTGTGATTTATAAAATGCCGTTCGGTCTTCGATTGCGGTCTGTTGGTGAACATCCAATGGCAGCAGATACGATGGGGATTAACGTGACGAAAATTCGTTATATTGCGGTCATTATATCCGGCGGACTTGCTGGTATCGGTGGTGCGATTTATTCTCAAACGATGACGAATGATTTTGGACATGCGACGATTAATGGACAAGGATTCATGGCGTTAGCCGCGATGATTTTTGGTAAATGGCATCCGATCGGTGCAATGGGCGCTGCCTTATTTTTCGGGTTTGCACAAGCACTAGCGATTAGTGCACCTTCCATTGAATTCTTGAAAAACGTTCCAACCGTTTATCTACACATCTTGCCGTACGTTTTGACAATTTTAGCACTTGCCGGATTTATCGGTAGGGCAACAGCTCCAAAAGCAAGTGGGCAACCCTATATTAAAGGCCAACGTTAAGAAATTAGAAGCTACCTTGAAAGTCGTAAAAGACTTCGGGTAGCTTTTTAATTTTTTTGAACTTTTATAACCCTACTAATTTGCATGAAGGGCCAGTTGGAATGTATAGTGATGTGAGTATGACTCATATTAACAAAAACAGAGGTGTTAGGATGTTTACTAAAAATCGATTAGAACAAGGTGTAACATTATATACCCGTAAGTCAGATCAATTCAAGACAGTAAACTTTGCTGTGAAGTGGAAAAGTAATTTGGATGTAAAGACCGCGGCCACACGTGCTGTGCTTGCAAACGTTTTAGAGGATTCGAACGGCATGTTCCGCACGCAAACAGCACTCCGAAATAAATTGGATGATTTATATGGAACAATCATGTACACGGGGGTAGCAAAACGCGGCGACACGCATATTTTGTCATTGAATATTGAATGTGTGAATGATGAATATCTAACAGATGGCGGCGTTCTAGATGAAGCAATAAAATTACTTGGAACTTTTATTTTCAATCCGAATCTTGAGGGTGGAAATTTCAATTCTGACATCGTGGAACGGGAGAAAAAATCAGTTCGTGAAAGAATTCGATCGCAATATGATAATAAAACAAGTTATGCCCAACAGCGCATGCTTGAAATCTTGCGGCCGAATAGCCCGATTTCGACTAGCTCGGATGGCACAGAGGAAGCAGTAGCAGAGATAACACCTGAGACAATACTTGCAACTTATAAATCGATGATTGAGGAAGACACCGTTGACATTTATGTTGCAGGCGATATCGACGAGACGGAAATTGCCGAAAAGTTAAAAGCGGTTCTATCGTTTGGCGCTCGTCCCGCGCGTAAAGTAGAAACATTTAAGACAACAGAAAAGACCAATCGGGCCGAACCTGAACATGTGAACGAAAAGCAAGACATGAAACAAGGAAAGCTCCACCTGGGCTTTAGTACGCCTATTACTATTTATCACCCCGATTACACCAAAATGCAAATGATGAATGGTGTGTTTGGCGGTTTTGCTCACAGTAAATTATTTATGAATGTTCGTGAAAAAGAAAGTATGGCCTATTACGCGTCTAGTTCTTATGCTTCCCATTATGGGCTAGTTTCTGTCATGGCAGGGATTGACGCCAAACTAGAAGAAAAAGCTGTATCGCTTATTAAGGAACAACTTTTAGCACTTCAAAATGGAGAGATAACGGATCTTGAATTAGATCAAACTAAAGCTTTACTAACCAATAGTATTACTAGTACATTCGATTCGGCAAGAGGGCAAATAGAAGTATACGATCAGTTTAAAGAACTTGATGAAGATTTCACTGCGGATTATCTCATTGCCAAATGGGATGCCGTTACGAAAGATGATGTGAAGAAGATGGCAAAGGACGTTCAATTGGAAGTCGTTTATTTGTTGTCGGGTAAGGAGGGTACTTCTAATGAATAAAGTGCATTTTGAAAACTTGCAGGAAACTTTATATAATGAGAAGTTGGAAAACGGTCTTGACGTTTATATTTTACCAAAACGTGGATTTTCAAAGACATATGTAACCTTTACAACAAAATACGGTTCTATCGACAGGACATTTATTCCGCTTGGTAAAAATGAAGAAGTAACTGTACCTGACGGGATCGCTCATTTTCTAGAACATAAACTATTTGAAAAAGAAGATGGTGACGTGTTTCAAGAATTTAGCGTTCTGGGCGGATCGGCGAATGCATTTACATCATTTACGAGAACTTCTTATCTTTTTTCTGCAACGGATAAATTATATGAGAATACGAAAGTGCTCCTTGATTTCGTGCAGGAACCCTATTTCACGGAAAAAACTGTTGAAAAAGAAAAAGGGATTATCGGACAAGAAATCACCATGTATGATGATCAACCAGACTGGCGTTTATATTTTGGCATGATTGAAAATATGTTCCATGAGCATCCGGTGAAAATCGATATTGCGGGAACAATTGAATCGATTGATGAGATTACTGCTGAACATTTACATGAATGTTACGAAACATTTTATCATCCATCAAATATGGTGTTTTTTGTCGTAGGTGCTGTGGATCCAGAAGAAATGATGAATTTCATAAAGGAAAACCAAAACAACAAAACATTTAGTCAACCAGAAGAAATCACTCGAAGTTTTCCGGAAGAACCCGATTCTGTTGCCCAACAGGAACGAACGCTTTCAATGGATGTAACAAAACCGAAACTTAGTTTTGGTATGAAGTGCACAAAGACGGATGTTTCAGGTGAGAAAATGCTCATCCGTGAACTCGCATCTGAACTGGTAATGGATGTTTTATTCGGAAGATCATCCGAATTTTACGCGAGAGCTTATAAGAATGATTTAATCGATGAATCTTATTCATACAGCTTTATGCTGGAAAACGGATTTGGCTTCTCAATGATTTCATCCGATTCCGAAAATCCTGAGGATCTGGAAAAAGCAATTCGGTCTACGCTGAAAGAAGCAACGACGACATGGCCGATAACAGATGAAGATTTGGATCGTCAAAGAAAACGAAAAATCGGTCAATTTATGCGTTCTTTAAATTCAATTGAATTTATTGCAAACCAATTTACCAGATATTCGTTTAACGATATGAATTTATTTGATGTCGTTCCTACACTTGAAAAAATGACGCTTGAAGATTTGAAAAACGCTTTCTCAACGTTCAATGATGAAAGTGGTTTTACAGTTTATAAAGTTCTTCCAGCAGAAAAAGAAAATGCATAATCAACGCTTTGCGGTAGTCCTAGGTGCATCTGGCGAGATTGGGCAGGCAATTTGTCATAATCTCGCGGCGCTTGGATGGTCGCTTTACATTCATTTCAATGAAAGTGAATTAGAAGCCGAAAACCTACAAGTGACATTAAGCAAGCAGTTTCCGGAGCTTTCTTTTAAAGTCGTACAAGCTGATTTTTCGAGAAGTGACGGTGCAAAAGTATTGGTGGAACAATTAACGGACGTACATGCCGTTATTGTTGCAAATGGCCAGCCAATGTACAAATTGCTCTCCGAAACAACTACGGCGGATATGGATGCGCTTTGGAAAGTCCATGTTCAAAATCCGGCTCAATTCATCGGCCTGATTTCATCGAAACTTCGACTTAGCAACCCATCTTATATTGTTTTTATCGGCTCAATCTGGGGAAACACTGGGGCCGCTGGAGAAGTTATGTATTCAGCAGTCAAAGGTGCCCAGCACGCTTTCGTTAAAGCGTACGCAAAAGAAGCTGCTTATTCCGGTGTCCGTGTTAATGCGGTTGCACCAGGATGGATCGAAACACGGATGAATGATTTGATTCCTGAAGATGAGCGGCAAATGATAGTCGATGAGATCCCGCTTATGAAAGTAGGAACACCAAAAAATGTAGCAGATGCGGTTGAGTTTCTTCTTAGTGGAAAAGCAGACTATATGACAGGAGAAATAGTAAAAGTGAATGGCGGATGGTATATTTAACAAGTTTTCGACGCATATATACGCAAAATCCAACTTAATTCTTGTAATATCTCCAGCTTTTTACTTTATTCCTTTTCTTACTGTCTAAAATCCGTTATCATGGAACTATGTACGTTTTCAGGCGTCCTTATTACCGGAAGGGGTGTGTCGAATGGGGAAATGGTATCTCGAATATGAAATTCAAGTGAACCGCCCAGGACTACTCGGGGATATTTCATCACTACTAGGCATGTTGAGGGTCAATATTGCAACAATTAATAGTGTGGACGGTGGACATGAAAGAGCAGAAGGCGGCTTACATCGAGGGCTTTTATTAACAACTGAGGATGACGACCAAATTCAACGTTTTGAACAAATAGCCTCAACCATGGATACGATTAAAATCAAGAAAATTCGAGAACCTAAATTGAGCGATATTCTTGCAGTTCGTCATGGACGTTATATATTGCGAGATACTGAAGATCGCAAGACTTTCAGGTTTCTTCGAAGTGAACTTGGAATTCTAGTCGACTTTATGGCAGAGTTATTTAAGGAAGAAGGCCATAAGCTAATTGGCATTCGGGGCATGCCGCGTGTTGGTAAAACAGAATCGGTTGTTGCCGCAAGTGTTTGTGCAAATAAGAAATGGATTTTTCTTTCTTCTACGATGATAAAGCAAACGGTTCGGAATACGCTTGCAGGAGATGAGTTTTCTAAAGATAATATTTTTATCTTAGATGGGATTGTCTCGCGTAAAGCGGCAGACGAACGACATTTACAACTTGTTCGGGAGATGATGCGCATACCTTCAATAAAAGTAGTCGAGCATCCAGATATATTTGTACAACATTCCGAGTACAATATTGAGGATTTTGATTATATTATCGAATTGCGAACTGAACATGATCAAGAAATTACATACGAAATGATGGAGAAAAACCACATGATGTCCAATCGAGGGGCAACAGGTGGATTCGACATCTTTAACCTTTGATAGGAATAGGTAGGTGTTTTAGGTGACCGGACTAGGTGACCGTCTCAGAGAGGCGAGAAAAGCGAAAGGCTACTCATTAGATGATTTACAATCAATAACAAAGATACAGAAACGGTATTTATCGGGTATCGAGAATGAAGAATTTGGATCGATGCCAGGGTCATTCTATGTCCGTGCTTTTATTAAGCAATATGCGGAAGCAGTCGGGCTAGATGCGGACGAGATGCTTCTTTTGTATCGCGACAGCTCTGGAAAATTGGAGTTGAAAGAAGAAGAACAGCAACATGCTCCTCAAACATTATCGCGTCGAAGCGGTTCCAGAAACAATCGCCTCAATGAAGTGTTGCCGAAAATAATTGTGGCATTATTTATTATCGTAATTATTGTTGCCGTATGGTTTTTAAATAAATATCACGTTGCAAATAAAAATGATGAGGTCGGGACGGAAGACTCAATAATCGTCGATAATGAACAACCTGCTGATACCAATAAAGATGATGGCACAAATGGTGATGCAGCAGGCGATGACACGGATGTCGAAGAAGATGCTGAAGAGACTGAAGAACCAGCTGTTGAACAAGTATTAACACATGAAAGATCAGCTGGAGAAGACTCTTTTTACAGGCTTTCCAACGCTGAAGGACTTAAACTTGAAATTCGGACGAACGGTGATTCGTGGATTGGCGTATTAGACCGTTCAAATACAGAACGAATGCCAAAACCAAGAGGCGCCGATACATTTAAAGCAGGCGAGTCGGTGGAAATTGATGCTTCAGATACGGACTGGGTGCGAATTCGAGTAGGTCGCACTGCGTCAACGGAAATTTATGTGAACGGCGAGTTGCTTGAATACCCAGATAATCGCACGACACAAAATATTATTATAGAATATGAGAAAGAATAATAGTCATCTAGCCAGATGACTATTTTCTTTGAAAGGATAGTGTCCCATTTGAATTTACCAAATAAAATTACAGTTTCACGCATTTTATTAATTCCGGTGTTCATGCTCTTCATGCTTGTCGATTTTAATTTTGGAACGGTTAATCTACTCAATACAGATATACAGACAAGTCATGTAATCGGCGGATTGATATTTATTATTGCATCCATTACAGATTGGCTTGACGGCTATATTGCTCGGAAATATGAGCTCATTACGAATATGGGTAAGTTTCTAGATCCACTTGCGGATAAGTTACTCGTTTCAGCGGCACTTATTATTTTAGTTGAGCTTGGTTCTGCGCCTTCGTGGATTATTATTGTCATTATTAGCCGCGAATTTGCAGTTACAGGCCTTCGTTTAATTCTTGCGGGCGGCGGGGAAGTTGTAGCCGCAAATCAACTAGGAAAAATCAAAACCGTGACACAGATTTTAGCTATTATTTCACTGCTGTTCAATAATATCTATTTCGAGTCAATCGGCGTGCCATTTGGAACGATCATGCTATACATTGCATTATTCTTCACAGTTTGGTCAGGCGTTGACTATTTTTATAAAAATAGACGCGTTTTACTCGAATCAATGTAAGGGGGATTTGGTTATGAAAGTTGAGATTATTGCTGTTGGCTCCGAATTATTACTCGGTCAAATTACGAACACTAACGCGGCCTTTATGTCGTCCCGTCTTGCAGAAATAGGGGTAGACGTGTATTTTCACACAGTAGTCGGAGATAATCCGAAGCGGTTAGAAGAAGCAATTACGATTGCGGAAAAACGTGCGAATGTTCTTGTTTTCTCGGGGGGACTCGGACCGACTAAAGACGATATGACAAAAGAAACAATAGCTAAACATATCGGCTTATCACTAGTAAGTGATGATGAAGCACTTAAACAAATTGAACAGTATTTTGAGCGAAGTAAGCGCGGCATGACGGAAAACAATAAAAAACAAGCTTTAGTATTAGAAGGCTCGGAAGTACTTCCGAATCGTACTGGAATGGCCCCAGGAATGGTTGTTGAAAAAGAAGGTATTCAATACATACTTTTACCAGGGCCGCCTCATGAGCTGCAACCGATGTTCGTTGATGAAGCAATTCCATATTTGCTTAAGGTCAATGGTAAAAAAGAAGTGATTACATCACGTGTCTTGAAGTTTTACGGGATCGGCGAAGCGGAACTTGAACATCGCATTCAACCACTTTTAGAAAAACAGTCCAATCCAACCGTGGCTCCTTTAGCGACGGCTGAAGCGGTCACGTTACGAATTACTGCAAAAGCGAGTACAATCGATGAAGCCAATCAACTGATCGATCCAGTTGAAGAAGAAATTCGTTCCATCGTAGGCGAATACATATATGGAATCGACGATGACACATTATCTTCAAAAGCTGTAGAACTACTGAAGAAAAAAGGATTTACATTATCAGCTGCGGAAAGTTTAACGGCAGGTTTATTCCTCGCTGAACTTGCTGACGAACCTGGAATTAGCGGCACACTATCTGGCGGAGTTATCGTTTACGACGAAGAAGCAAAAGTAAATCAACTTGGTGTCGAACAGAAATTGCTTGATGAGTACGGCGTGGTGAGTAAGGAATGTGCCGGATCTCTCGCATTCAATGTCCAACAGAAATTCAAAACAAATGTCGGCGTTGGAATAACAGGTGCGGCAGGCCCGACTCCACATGATGGAGAACCAGTGGGCACTGTTTGGATAGGTATCGCTTTGCCAAATGAAAAGCCTGCAACATACAAACTTTTATTATCAGGAACGAGAAATAACAATCGCCTGCGTTCAGCACGTTTTGCGCTTTATTACTTGATCAAAGAGCTTTCGAAATAGTAAAGGTTGATAATTTTATTTTGACAGCTATTTTCATATGAAAATTTAATAATCACCCCTATTTGATATGAATAATTTCATTTCAATAAAATTCTCTCGAATAAACGTTCGCTTTTTTGTTGTGTATTTATAATAAAAGAGGTATAGTAAGAACAGATAGAAAAACAGGAATTAATTTGAGGGAGGAAATTTATTTGAAAAATCGTAAAGCAGCATTAGATATGGCGTTAAAGCAAATTGAGAAACAATTTGGTAAAGGATCTGTTATGAAACTTGGTGAAAAAACGGATCGCCAAATTTCAACAACGTCAAGCGGATCACTCTCCCTAGACATCGCACTTGGAGTAGGCGGATATCCACGTGGCCGGGTTGTAGAAATTTATGGACCTGAGAGTTCAGGTAAAACGACAGTCGCACTCCATGCGATTGCCGCAGCACAGGCAGAAGGTGGAACAGCCGCATTTATTGACGCGGAGCATGCACTTGATCCTGAATATGCAAAACGTCTTGGTGTTAATATAGATGAACTTTTATTATCACAACCTGATACAGGAGAACAAGCACTCGAAATTTGTGAGGCGCTTGTTCGTAGTGGCGCGGTCGACATTGTCGTCGTTGACTCGGTTGCTGCTCTTGTTCCAAAAGCTGAAATTGAAGGAGAGATGGGCGACTCGCACGTTGGTTTGCAAGCGCGCTTGATGTCTCAAGCACTTCGTAAATTATCGGGTGCCATTAATAAATCAAGAACGAACGCAATTTTCATCAACCAAATCCGTGAAAAAGTCGGGGTCATGTTCGGTAGTCCTGAAGTTACACCAGGAGGACGTGCACTGAAGTTTTATGCTTCAGTTCGGATTGATGTTCGCCGCGGAGAAGCTATTAAACAGGGAACTGAAATTGTCGGAAACAAGACGCGTATCAGAGTCGTGAAAAACAAAGTCGCGCCACCATTCCGTCTTGCTGAAGTCGATATTATGTACGGCTTGGGCATTTCGCAAGAAGGTGAAATTGTAGACCTCGGTACTGAAGTAGAAGTAGTTCAACGTAGTGGGTCATGGTATTCCTACGAAGGAGAGCGTCTGGGACAGGGTCGAGAAAACGCGAAGCAATTCTTGATCGAAAATCCGGATGTTAAAAAAGCCATTGATAAAAAAATTCGCGATCATTATAACCTTGACGGAGAAGCTACAGTCGTTGAAGGACATGATGTAGATGATGAAGCTGAAGCTAAAGAACTCGAATTATTACTAGATGACGAAAAGAACTAATAATAAGGCTTGCTAGACGGTTCACTCCTAAAAGAGTGGACCGTTTTTTTGGTGTGTGGACTGGGAGGGGTGGCGGTTGCTACAATATCGCGCCGCGTTGCTCCCGTATCGCATGAGTTTATTCCCGTTGCGCCGTGGTTTGTTCCCGTAGCGGGTCCCGCGGTGGTTTTATTCCCGTATCGCGCCGTGTTGCTCCCGTATCGTATGAGTTTATTCCCGTTGCGCCGTGGTTTGTTCCCGTAGCGGGTCCCGCGGAGTTTTTATTCCCTTATCGCGCCGTGTTGCTCCCGTATCGTATGAGTTTATTCCCGTTGCGCCGTGGTTTGTTCCCGCAGCGGGTCCCGCGGAGTTTTTATTCCCGTATCGCGCCGCGTTGCTCCCGTATCGCATGAGTTTATTCCCGTTGCTCCGAGGTTTGTTCCCGCAGCGGGTCCCGCGGAGTTTTTATTCCCTTATCGCGCCGCGTTGCTCCCGTATCGCATGAGTTTATTCCCGTTGCGCCGTGGTTTGTTCCCGCAGCGGGTCCCGCGGAGTTTTTATTCCCTTATCGCGCCGCGTTGCTCCCGTATCGCATGAGTTTATCCCGTTGCTCCGAGGTTTGTTCCCGCAGCGGGTCCCGAGGAGTTTTTATTCCCGTATCGCACAGCGTTGCTCCCGTATCGCATGAGTTTATTCCCGTTGCGCCGTGGTTTGTTCCCGCAGCGGGTCCCGCGGAGTTTTTATTCCCGTATCGCGCCGCGTTGCTCCCGTATCGCATGAGTTTATTCCCGTTGCGCCGTGGTTTGTTCCCGTAGCGGGTCCCGCGGAGTTTTTATTCCCGGTTCTCCCCAGTTTATTCCAACACCAAAGCCCACTTCACGTACTACGGCCCCCCAACAAACGCTTCTATTTACCCAATAATATCTTCTCGAACATACTAACTCCTCAATTAATCAGTAAGAAAGGACTTGTGTATCCTTGACATGCGATTTTTACAAAGATACAATTAGAACTGTATACCTTATACCCCAAAAGATTAATTTAGGCAGTATGTTGTACGTTGATATACGAGCCGACTGAAAATGAAAAGAATAGCAATTAGGAGGTGACCAGGATGTTAGTAGAAATAATCATCTCCGCTTTGCTCGGTTTCATCGTCGGTGCTCTTGTTATCTATTTTGTTAATCGAAAAGTGAATGAATCAAAAGTGACAGGTGCCAAACACTCGGCAGAAACAATTGTCGAGGAGGCCAAGCGTGAAGCGGAGGCTTTGAAAAGAGAGGCACTACTGGAAGCGAAAGATGAAACTCACAAACTGAGAATTGAAGCGGAAGCTGAAATCCGCGAACGACGGTCAGAATTGCAAAAACAAGAAAATCGTCATTTGCAGCGGGAGGAACATCTCGACCGTAAAGATAATGCTCTCAACAAAAGAGAAGCGGGTCTGGAGCGCAAAGAAGAAGCGCTTACCGGAAGACAACAGCATATTGAACAGATGGAACGCAAGGCGGAAGAACTAGTGACCGTTCAACAAACGGAACTTGAAAGAATATCATCACTAACGCGAGAAGAAGCGAAACAAGTGATTCTCACGGAAGTCGAAAAAGAACTCGCAACGGATATTGCCGTTATGACAAAAGAGTCGGAGTTGCAAGCAAAAGAAGAATCAGACAAAAAAGCACGTGAAATTCTTTCCATCGCATTGCAACGTTTCGCAGCAGATCATGTTGCCGAAACAACAGTATCCGTAGTAAACTTGCCGAACGATGAAATGAAAGGCCGAATAATTGGTCGAGAAGGACGTAACATCCGGACGCTTGAAACACTTACAGGAATCGATCTTATCATTGATGATACACCGGAAGCAGTCGTCTTATCAGGATTCGATCCAGTTCGTCGGGAAACTGCTCGCCTCGCACTCGAAAAACTTGTGCAAGATGGACGAATTCATCCAGCGCGTATTGAAGAAATGGTTGACAAGTCAAGACGTGAAGTGGATGAACTCATTCGTGAAACAGGAGAGCAAACATCATTTGACATCGGCGTACACAATCTTCACCCAGATCTCATTAAGATTCTCGGAAGACTGCGCTTTAGAACAAGCTATGGACAAAACGTCCTCAAGCATTCAACGGAAGTTGCATACCTAACAGGACTTTTAGCAGCAGAACTTGGAGAAGATGTAACACTTGCAAGACGTGCGGGACTCCTTCATGATATTGGAAAAGCAATCGACCATGAAGTTGAAGGAAGCCATGTCGAAATTGGCGTGGAACTAGCAACGAAATATAAAGAACATCCGGTTGTCATTAACAGTATTGCATCTCATCACGGAGATACAGAAGCGACATCGGTTATCGCGGTACTTGTTGCAGCTGCAGATGCTTTATCTGCAGCCAGACCAGGTGCCCGTAGCGAAACACTCGAAAATTACATTCGACGTTTGCAAAAACTCGAAGAAATTTCGGAATCATACGAAGGCGTGGAAAAATCATTTGCCATCCAAGCAGGTCGTGAAGTTCGGATTATCGTTCGTCCAGATCAGATTGATGACATTACAGCACATCGTCTCGCTAGGGATATTCGAAAAAGAATTGAAGAAGAACTTGATTATCCGGGTCATATAAAGGTAACAGTCATTCGTGAAACGCGAGCGGTTGACTACGCAAAATGATGATAAAAAGGCTTCCGGGAATTAAAGTCCGGAAGCCTTTTTTCATTTGAGATAAACAAAAGAAAGAGGTCTTTTAATGAAAATCGTATTTATTGGTGATATTGTCGGCTCGTTAGGAAGAGACATGGTGTACCGCTATTTACCGCGTCTAAAACGGAAATACAATCCAGACGTCATCATTGCGAACGGAGAAAACGCAGCAGCTGGTAGAGGGATTACGAAGGTTATTTTTGATGATATGCTGCGTGCTGGCGTCGACGTTGTAACGATGGGGAACCATACTTGGGATCAAAAAGAAATTTATGATTTCATTGATGAAACGGATTATTTAATTCGCCCGGCAAACTTTTCGGACGAGGCACCGGGTCGCGGAATGACGACCATTTCACGAAACGGAGTCACATTATCCGTAATTAATTTGCACGGAAGAACATTTTTGCCGCCCCATGGGGACCCGTTTGCAAAAATTGATGAACTTCTTGATGAAGCACATGAAATTTCACCGCTTGTTTTTGTCGATTTTCACGCGGAAGCAACGAGCGAAAAAATTGCAATGGGTTGGCATCTTGACGGCAGGGCGTCAGCTGTTGTAGGAACGCACACGCATGTCCAGACAGCCGATGAACGAATTCTTCCTGAAGGAACAGCCTACCTGACAGATGCGGGCATGACGGGACCGTACGATGAAATCCTCGGAATGAAAAAAGAAGATGTCATTTACCGTTTTCAAACAAATATGCCGGTACGATTCGAAGTTCCTAAAAATGGGCGTGTCCAATTAAACGGTTTATACGTTGAATTGGATGATAAAACCGGGAAGGCCATTCATGTTGAACGAATTATGATTAACGACGATAAACCATTTGAAAGTTAAGTTGAGTCTAAACGAATCCTTTTTCTCATAGTATGGGCTATGGACGTATCCGTTCCATAGACATCGGAAAACAAGGAGGAATAATGGTGAACCCATTGAAAGTCTCATCTCGCTCGAATCCAAATTCAGTTGCTGGTGCGCTCGTCGCAGTCATCCGAGAACAAGGGTATGCTGAAATGCAAGCTGTAGGAGCGGGTGCACTTAATCAAGCAGTAAAAGCAATTGCGATTGCACGGGGGTTTGTCGCGCCAAGTGGATCTGATCTTACTTGTGCGCCAGCATTCACCGATATCGTGATTAATGGTGAGGGACGGACGGCTTTGAAATTGCTCGTCGAAAAGCGAACACGTGGGGCAACCCAAAACGATATGCAATAATGAAAAACTACGGGGATGATTAAATCTCCGTAGTTTTTAATTGCTCAGGAAACTATAAAATTACTGACTGTAGATATCTTCTAACTTAGAGATTTCGCGTCTAGCTCCAGGCGCCAGCCCCTCGGGTCATAAGCAATCGAGCTATGTGGCAAAGAGCACCACGTCGCTCGATTGCTTATGCCTGTCGGGGCTAGACGGGCGCCTTGTGCTTTTGTTCTAAACTGTGACAAACAATCGACAAAATGCCAACAATTAATCCTCTCCTTGTACACTCGGGTCCAAGTTAAGTATAATAAGATACGTATGAAATCGTTCCCGAGAAACTGTCGGAAAGGGGATTCAAAATTATGAATGAAGAACAGCGCATAAGTGCCGGGCAGATAAAGTCAGGCTTAGTAAATAAAGATGAAAAGACTGAGAAAGATTACAGTCAATATTTCCAAACAGTCTATAAACAACCCAATTTGAAAAAAGCGAGAAGACGTGGCGGGGAAGAAGTCGCGTATTTCGACGACTTCGAAATCGACGAACGTTTTCTCAATATGGGTAAAGGTAGAAAATTTTATATTCGTACATATGGCTGCCAAATGAACGAGCACGACACAGAAGTAATGGCGGGTATTTTCACAGCACTTGGTTATGAAGTTACAGATACGGTTGAAGATGCGAACATCATATTGTTAAACACATGTGCCATTCGTGAAAATGCGGAAAACAAAGTGTTCGGAGAGCTCGGACATTTAAAGCCGCTTAAACAGCGCAATCCAGATATTTTGATCGGCGTTTGCGGTTGCATGTCGCAAGAAGAATCTGTCGTCAATAAAATACTTCAAACCTACGACCAAGTCGACATGATTTTCGGCACGCATAATATTCATAGACTCCCGAACATTTTACATGAAGCCTATATGTCAAAAGAAATGGTTATCGAAGTGTGGTCTAAAGAAGGCGACATAATTGAAAACCTTCCAAAGGTACGCCACGGTGATATTAAAGCATGGGTCAATATTATGTACGGTTGCGATAAATTTTGTACATATTGCATCGTGCCCTATACAAGAGGAAAAGAGCGTAGTCGAAGACCTGAAGATATCATTCAAGAAATCCGGCAACTTGCAGCCGGGGGCTATAAAGAAATTACACTTCTTGGGCAAAACGTGAATGCTTACGGGAAAGATTTTGATGATCTGGATTATCGTTTCGGCGATTTGATGGATGATTTACGCAAAATCGATATTCCGCGTGTCCGCTTTACGACAAGTCACCCAAGAGATTTCGATGATCATTTAATCGAAGTCCTAGCAAAAGGCGGAAACCTTGTTGAACATATTCATCTTCCAGTGCAGTCAGGTTCCACATCTATATTGAAAATTATGGGTAGAATTTATTCGCGCGAAGAATATCTCGAACTCGTTCGTAAAATAAAAGCTGCGATTCCTGATGTGTCGTTAACGACAGATATCATCGTCGGATTCCCGAATGAGACTGATGAACAATTTGAAGAAACGATGACATTGTACAAAGAAGTCGGTTTTGAAACTGCTTATACGTATATTTATTCGCCGCGTGATGGCACGCCTGCCGAGAAAATGGCGGATAATATTCCGATGGAAGTGAAGAAAGAAAGACTTCAACGATTAAATAAACTCGTTAACGACTATTCTTTGAAAGCCATGAAGCAATTTGAAGGGCAGCTTGTCGAAGTTCTCGTTGAAGGTGAAAGTAAACGGAATGATGAAGTCCTTTCCGGATACACTAGAAAGAACAAACTAGTTAACTTCAGAGCTCCAAAAGATGTAATCGGAAAACTTGTCCATGTAAAAATAACTGATGCGAAAACATGGTCGCTCGACGGCGAATTTATCGGCGTTGCAGAAAAGAAAGAGGTCGTATTATAATGGAAAAAAAATATACTAAAGACGATATTATCGCTAAGGCGAATGAAATCGCACTAATGATTGCCAACACGGAGGAAGTAGACTTCTTCAAACGCGCGGAAGCCCAGATCAATGAAAATCAAAAGGTCCGTGAAAACATCGCAAGCTTAAAGTCATTGCAAAAACAAGCGGTTAATTTCCAACAGTACGGTAAAGAAAGAGCTTTGGAAATTATCGAAGGTAAAATTGATAAAATTCAAGAAGATATCGACGCGGTTCCAATCGTTCAAGAATTCAAACAATCACAAGGTGAAGTAAATGATTTACTGCAACTTGTTTCGACAACAATTGCGAACGGCGTGACGAATGAAGTAATTAAGTCAACTGACGGAGATTTGCTTCGCGGCGAAACGGGTTCGTACGTTAAAAACACGACGTATAACAATTAATTAATAATATAAATCGGCGGGATTAATTTCCTTCCGATTTTTTCACTCTCTAGGCTCCTGTCGCATAAGATAAATTGAAGCGAATGGAGGAGGAAGAGAACTGAAGAATTTACGTCAAATCGTGACGAAGGCGATCGTTGCAAAAGGGAAGGAAAGGACCGATTCAAAAGAAATTCTATGTCCGCCAAACAAGCCGACTAGTATACTTGGCTGCTGGGTTATCAATCATACCCATCAAGCAAAAAAGTCAGGTAAATACGTTGAAGTCTCGGGTAAGTTCGATATAAATGTTTGGTATTCCCATAATAATCATTCGAAAACTTCGGTGTTTACGGAAACAATTCCATATAAAGACCGAATTCGATTACATTATCGGGATGAACCGACATCTAGAGTTGAAGAGGTTATCGTAGATGTTATACAGCATCCAAACTGTACCGAAGCAATCATATCCGAGTGTGGAGAAAAATTCGTTATTTGTGTGGAACGTGAATTAGTCGCGGAAGTTGTGGGCGAAACAAAGATTTGCGTCACCGTCCATCCGCACACATTTGAAGAGGAGTGGCCGAACCGAGATGAATCGTCATCATCAAGTCATAGACATGGCCATGGTCACGGCGAGCATAAGCATGAACATGAACATAAAAAAGGAAAAGATTCATCACCGTTCTAAGCATGCTTTCTGGTTGATAATTACGCTAAGGCGAATGAATCGAGTCGGGAATTATATCCCGGCTTTTTTTCGTATTTCATGAAACTTTGATATAATGAATAAAACATATTGTAATAGTGAGGGTACATAATAATGACATCTTATACACCGATGATCCAGCAATACTTAAAAATAAAATCAGAACATGAAGATGCCTTCTTGTTTTTCAGATTAGGCGACTTTTATGAATTGTTCTTTACAGATGCGACCGAAGCTTCGCAAATACTCGAAATCACATTAACGAGCCGAGACGCGGCCAGTGGTAACCGCATTCCAATGTGCGGTGTTCCGTACCACGCCGCAGAAGGGTATATAGAAACGCTTGTGCGAAAAGGATACAAAGTAGCGATTTGTGAACAAACAGAAGATCCCCGAGCAACAAAAGGAATTGTTCGCCGAGAAGTCGTTCGAATTGTAACACCGGGAACAATGACAGAAGGTAAAAGCTTCGATACAAATACGAACCATTTTATTGGTTCAGCGGCTATCATCACAAACGGGAAATACGCACTCGCTTATTTAGATTTATCGACGGGTGAAGGGAAAGTTCAATACGTCGAAGGCGATGAACGCACATTGATCTCTGAAATCGATGCGCTTGGCATGAAAGAAGTGGTGGTTGCGGAAGGACTGCATATTGCATTAAGCGATAGCATGGCAAAACGAAATATTACATTATCAATAGAATATAATAAGGATTCATTAGAGCGGCAAGAAAACGTTCCGGAAGATGTAATAGAAGCTTGCGATAATCTAATTTCATACGTGAAACGGACGCAAAAGTCGTCACTAGAACATATTCGTCCATTTGATTTTATTGAAAAACAAGAAAAGCTATCCATCGACGCAAATTCAATGCGCAATTTGGAACTTGTTCAATCTATTCGCAACGGCACTAAAGAAGGGACGCTCTACTGGCTGCTCGATGAAACGGTAACGGCTATGGGTGCGCGGAAACTGAAAATGTGGATACACCAACCGCTTGCCGAGCAAGTGAAAATCGAAACACGCCTCGATACAGTGACTGAATTAGTAGAGGATTTCTTTTTAAGCGACGACTTGAAAACAAACCTGCGCGAAGTGTATGATCTTGAAAGATTGGCGGGTCGAATTTCAATGGGCTCCGCAAACGGCAGGGACCTTGCCCAGTTACGAAATTCTTTACGACAAGTGCCGAACTTGAAAGATGCGCTTGCAAACTCCGGTAAAAAGCATCTGACACAATTCGCGGAAAAAATCGATGTGTGTCAAGACGCAAGAGACATACTTGAAATGTCGATTGCAGAAAATCCGCCGATTACGGTAAAAGAAGGCGGCGTCATCAAGGATGGTTATAATAAAAAACTCGATACATACAGAGATGCCGCTAGAAACGGAAAAGAGTGGTTAGCGGAGCTTGAACAAGAAGAGCGTGAACGAACGGGCATAAAAAACTTGAAGATTGGGTATAATCGTGTTTTTGGGTATTTCATTGAAATTACGAAATCCAATATTCATTTGGCGGATAATGAGCGTTATGAAAGAAAGCAGACACTGGCGAATGCCGAGCGTTATATTACGCCTGAGTTGAAAGAAAAAGAAGATTTAATCTTAAATGCTGAAGCAGACGGATTAGAACTAGAATATGATTTATTCAGTTCAGTTCGGGAATCAATGAAGATGCATATCAGAGAAGTTCAACACCTGGCTTCTATATTAAGCGAGCTTGACGTTCTTTTATCATTTGCTACAGTTGCAGAAAAACAAAACTACGTGAAGCCGACTTTTCATGAAAGTAAAGGGTTAGTAATAAAAAATGGCCGTCACCCAGTCGTTGAAAAAATGATGGACCATTCGCTTTATGTACCAAATAATTGTGTATTGCCAGAAGAGGCAAATATGCTTCTCATCACAGGACCAAATATGTCCGGAAAAAGCACCTATATGCGTCAAGTTGCACTCATAGTCGTAATGGCGCAAATCGGTTGTTATGTGCCTTGCGATAGCGCGGTGCTCCCGGTTACAGACCAGATTTTTACACGAATCGGTGCCGCGGATGACCTGGCGTCGGGCCAAAGTACGTTTATGATGGAAATGATGGAATCTCAACATGCGATTGCCAATGCAACCGAAAAAAGTCTCCTTTTATTCGATGAAATCGGAAGAGGTACGTCGACGTATGACGGAATGTCTTTAGCCCAAGCCATGATGGAATATATTCATGATGAAATTGGCGCGAATACATTATTCTCGACCCACTATCATGAATTGACGATGCTAGACACTAAACTTTCAAGACTTGAAAATGTTCATGTCGCCGCTATGGAACAAGACGGCAAAGTAGTCTTTCTCCATAAGGTCATGAAAGGCGCTGCAGACAAAAGTTACGGCATTTACGTTGCCGATCTTGCGGGCTTGCCAACACCTTTACTTACTCGGGCCAAAGAGCTGCTGAAAACCTTTGAAAATAAGGAACAAGGTACGGCTACTTCAAATGAGCCTCAACAAATGGCGTTTTTCGATATAGGCGAAGAAGAACAGAACGCATTGTCTGAAGAGAAAAAAGAAGTCCTAGCAAGTCTAGAAGAAACAGATTTACTCAATATGACACCGCTAAACGCCTTGCAGTATGTCTTTGAACTGAAAGAGAAACTCCGCTCAGCGAAAGGATGAATGACGTGAATATAATCAAAGTAATGGACGATACACTGTCGAATAAAATTGCCGCAGGGGAAGTCGTTGAACGGCCTGCGTCAATCGTAAAAGAACTCGTCGAAAATTCGATAGACGCGGAGAGTACGGTCATAGAAGTTGCGTTAGAGGAAGCAGGCCTAACAAAAATTAGAGTAACCGATAACGGAAAAGGCATGTCAAAACAAGATGCAATCCGAGCTTTTGAACGTCACGCAACAAGCAAGATAGATAATGAACATGACTTATTTCGCATTCGAACACTTGGGTTTCGCGGGGAAGCACTTGCTAGTATCGCTTCTGTATCCAAAATTGAATTATGGACATCAGACGGGGAAAGCACTGGAACTGAGGTCTTTATTGACGGCGGGAAATTGGTGAAACACGACAATGCCGCTTACCGAAAAGGAACGGACATTACCGTTTCGCAACTATTTTTCAATACACCTGCCCGTCTTAAATATATGAAAACGATACAAACGGAACTCGGCCATACAATTGGATTGGTGAATCGGTTGGCGCTGAGTCACCCGCATATTGCTTTCAAATTAACGCATTCCAGTCAATCGCTGTTGCAAACCTCAGGAAGCGGGGACCAACTGCGTGTGCTGGCAGATATCTACGGAATCTCGGCCGCGCGAAAAATGGTTCAATTCAAAGGAGAAAACGCGGATTATTCAACGTATGGTTATGTTTCCTTGCCGGAAATGACGCGCGCATCAAGAAATTATATGACGACCATTGTAAACGGGCGTTGGATTCAAAGCTATGCCATTAACCGGGCTGTCCTTGAAGCTTTTCATACGTTTTTGCCTATTGGCAGATATCCAATTGCGGTTATCAATGTCGAAGGTGATCCATTCCTAACAGATGTTAACGTCCATCCATCAAAACAACAAATTCGTATGAGTAAAGAAGGCGAGCTGCTGACGCTTATTAAAGAATCCATACAAAAAGCAATTCAGAAAAACGTAGTTGTGCCTGGAGTGACGAAAAAAGAATCAGCACCCCAAAAACCTTCTGAACAAGTCAGGTTTTGGGCAACTCCTCCGCGTCAAGAACCACCTGCTGAAATATCCAGTACGCCCGTACAACAGCCGGATAACGAGCCGTCCCCTGTATATGAAAAAGCCGAACAAAGCGTTCAGCAATCCGACTGGGCGGTTAACGAGCCGTCTCCTACGGCTGAGGTAACCGAAATAGACGACGGACCAACATTTCCGACATTATTTCCTGTCGGACAAGTACACGGGACGTATATTATCGCGCAAAATGAAGACGGATTTTTTATGATTGATCAGCATGCAGCGCAAGAACGTATTAAATATGAGTACTTTAGAGATAAATTAAAAGAAACAGAAATAAATGAACGACAGCTTCTATTAGTACCACTCACTTTTCATTACTCCGTGGACGAAAAAACAAGAATTGAAGAAGGCAGAAAGCTTCTTGAAGATGTGGGAATATACTTGGAAGAATTTGGGCAAACTTCATACATTGTTCGCGAATTTCCTACTTGGTTTCCAGCTGGTGAAGAAACAGAAATTATCGAAGAAATTATCGAGCAAGTATTGAATTCAAGAAGGATTGATATCGGAAAGTTGCGCGAGGAAGCAGCAATTATGATGAGTTGCAAACGCTCGATCAAAGCAAATCACCATTTAACTATGGCAGATATGGGAAAACTATTGAATGATTTGTCCGAAGCTGGAAACCCATTTACTTGTCCGCACGGAAGGCCGGTACTCATTCATTTTACGACGTATGAAATCGAAAAAATGTTTAAACGAGTTATGTAAAAGATATATAATTACAGCAAGACAAAGGGGTGGTGTTGAAAATTGAAAGAGCTAACATTGGAAATGTCGGATGGCTTCAAACTTTATGCCTTTATTAAAGAGCCAACTTCCAAGCCAATTGGGCATATTCATCTCCTTCACGGAATGGCGGAACATATCGGGCGCTATGAATTTGCGATTAACTTTTTCTGTGAACAAGGTTTCGTCGTTTCAGGGCATGATCACCGTGGACATGGCCAAACCGCTTTATTAAATGGCATGAAAGGGTATTTCGCAGAAAATGATGGTTTCAATCGTGTCGTCCAAGATGCGCATGAAGTTATATCAGAAGTTAAAACCGTTCATCCAGCTTTAAAATTCACCCTATTAGGACATAGTATGGGTTCGTTTATCGCCCGCCGCTATATTCAGTTGCACGGGGATGACGTTGACCTTGCAATCTTGTCGGGAACAGGCGATGATTCGGGCGTTGCCAGATATGGGGGACTAGCATTTGCTCATCTTGCAGGCAGAAGAAAAGGGTTCACTGAACGCAACCACCAGCTGGATTCACTTGTTTTTGGTGCGTTCAATAAAAAAATTGAAAAACCGCAAACAAAATTCGACTGGCTATCAAAAAATGAACAACATGTATCGGAATACATGCTTGATGAAAAATGCGGCTTCATCCCAACTACCCAATTTTTTATCGATTTATTTAACGGGCTAGGGTTAATTCATAAGAAGCGTGAAATCGCTAAAATACCGAAGAATTTACCGATCTTGCTTTTTTCTGGAGTTGACGATCCAGTAGGCAATTACGGGAAAGCGGTGTGGAAAGTAGCGCGGCAATATAATTATGCCAAGATTGATGAGGTTACTGTATTAATATTTGAAGAAGGGCGGCACGAGTTGTTGAATGATCCAGCTCAAGTTCATGTTCTAGAGGCGGTGCTGGAATGGATGCAAAAACGATGACGGAAAATCTTGACGTACTTGCGATTGTCGGTCCGACAGCATCAGGGAAAACTGCGCTCAGTGTCACATTGGCCAAGTTATTAGGCGCTGAAATTATTAACGGCGATTCAATGCAGGTGTATAAAGGCCTCGATATTGGAACCGCCAAAATTACGACAGCTGAAATGGACGGCGTTCCACATCATCTGTTCGATATAATCGATGCGGACGAAACATTTTCTGTTGCACAATACCAAGCTGAAGTTCGAAAAAAGATTGAAGAAATACAAGCCCGTGGAAAATTGCCGATAATCGTAGGCGGTACGGGATTATACGTGCAATCTGTTTTATATGATTTTCGTTTTACTGACGAGGCGTCAGATATGGAAGTGCGAAATCGATTGGAAAAGGAACTCGACGAAATCGGTGCCGAACATCTTTATCAACGTCTTGAACAACTAGATCCAATCGATGCGAAAAAAATCCATCCAAACAATCACCGGCGAATCATTCGGGCGCTTGAAATTATTGAGGTGACTGGGAAGACCAAAGGCGAGCATGAACAAAATGCAGGGAAAAATGCACTTTATAACCATTTGTTAATCGGATTGGAATTGGAACGCGATTTGCTATATGATCGGATTGACAGACGAGTTGACCTGATGATGGAACAAGGATTTTTGCAAGAAGCAGAAAATTTGTGGAATGCTGGAATTCGCAATATGCAATCGGTTCAAGCAATCGGCTATAAAGAACTTCATCAGTATATTGAGGGGAAAATACCATTAGATGTCGCGATTCAATTAATCAAGAAAAATTCTCGAAATTATGCGAAGCGACAGATGACCTATTTTCGTAATAAATTAGCTATCGATTGGGTTGACGCGACAAAGGGAACTGATGAACAAGTGAAAGAAATTTTTAATGTTTTAAAGGGTTTTAGACTAGGTAAAGAGAATGTAGTAGTAGAGAAAAGTTATGACCACACAGGAGGGGCAATTTTATGAAACAAGGAAAAATGCAAGACGTATTTTTGAATTCATTGCGCAAGAACAACATTTCTGTAACAGTTTTTTTAATGAATGGCTTTCAACTGAAAGGACTTATCAAATCATATGATAATTACACAGTCCTACTTGAAACGGACGGAAAGCAGCAACTTATTTATAAGCATGCAATCTCAACTTATGTACCGGCAAAAATGATTACAATGGATCTTGAAGAATAATAAAAACGGAACAGGCGATTATAGCCTTGTTCCGTTTTTTTCTTGTACTGTTTTGATTTTGCGAAGTGGGTGCCGCCAGTGGAAAATCAGTGATAATATTCGAAGGCCGGTAATAATGACTAACAAAAAATAGAGCGCTATGTCGCCTTTAAAAATACCGAGCCCGATTAATAAGCCGCCGCCTGCTGCCCAAACAGCGTAAATCTCTCGTTTAAAGACAAGCGGCCTTCTGCCTGCAAGTAAATCACGTATAATTCCGCCGCCGGAACCCGTCAGAACGGCCGCCACAATGACTGCGCTCAGCGGAAGATCCAATGAAACAGCAAACATGGCACCTTGTATCGCAAAAGCCGATAATCCTACCGCATCAAAATAAGTTCCCCAACGTTCCCAGTGGTTGATTAAATTATTTGGAAACAAAAATATAATTGTAATCGATACAATCGCTACTTGGAATAAAAAACCTTGATCCCATAATGCAGACGAGGGAAGGCCAATTAACAAGTTCCGGATCGCTCCACCGCCAAAAGCCGTGACAACACCGAGTATATAAACGCCAAATAAATCATATTCTTCCTCCATCGCAATAATGGCTCCAGAAATGGCAAAGGCAAATGTGCCGATAAAACTGAATACATCCCACGCCATCGGTCTTCCCTCATTTCAGGTAGTTTCAAATTAGACTATCAGATTTCAAACGAATTACAACTTTAGGAAGAATGTGAACATTGACCCCGTGCTGCAAACTGATAAAATTAAACTATCAACATACAGAAGGAAGAGGCAAAAATAAATGTTAGCAAATGAAGAAACAAATTTGGACATTCAAACCGATTTAATTGAACAAAAACTCGAACCCTATTTTAAACAGGTAGAAAAAGTAGCATTTACCAATCAGAAAAAAGTTCTCGCCGCATTTAAAAATAATCGTGTCAGCGATTTTCATCTGATTGGCTCTACGGGATATGGCTACGACGATGAAGGTCGAGACGTGTTAGAAAGTGTTTATGCGGATACATTCGGGGCAGAAAGCTGTCTCGTTCGAAATCAAATCATCTCGGGAACACATGCCATCTCGATTAGTTTGTTTGGCGTACTTCGTCCCGGTGACGAATTATTATACATAACAGGAAAACCGTATGATACGCTCGACTCAATCGTTACTGGAAACGGTAAAGACACGGGTTCGCTTCATGACTTTGGCATAACGTATAAACATATCGATTTACTTGAAGATGGTCGTGTGGATTTTGATGAAGTGAGTAAGAGTATTCATGATAAAACCAAAGTGATTGGGATTCAACGATCTAAAGGATATTCGGATAGACCATCATTTATGATTGATGAAATTGCTGAAATGGTAAAGAAAGTAAAGGCGATTAATCCGAATCTGATTGTTTTTGTCGATAACTGCTATGGAGAATTTGTTGAAGAAAAGGAACCTACTGAAGTCGGTGTCGATTTAATGGCAGGTTCGCTTATCAAAAATCCAGGCGGGGGTCTTGTTAGAACAGGCGGGTATATTGCGGGCGGGAAAGATCTCGTTGAACAATGCGCTTACAGAATGACTTCGCCGGGCTTGGGAGCTGAAGCCGGTGCGTCGCTTGATACGCTTCGCGAAATGTATCAAGGTTTTTTCCTCGCACCTCATATCGTTAGCCAGGCGGTGAAAGGCGCACTCTTTACAGCAGCCCTGCTAGACAGTTATGGTCTTGTGACAACACCGCATTACTCGGATAGAAGGACGGACCTCATTCAATCTGTATCATTTCGAAATGCCGAGCAAATGATTGAATTCTGTCGGACCATACAAGAAAATTCGCCAATCAACGCGCATTATGCACCAGAACCGTCGTATATGCCCGGCTACACGGACGATGTAATAATGGCGGCCGGCACTTTCATTCAAGGCTCCAGTATTGAATTGACAGCGGATGGTCCTATCAGACCTCCTTACACTGCTTACGTTCAAGGCGGACTTACGTATGAACATGTAAAAGCGGCAGTATTGTCTTCGATGGATAAACTGATTGCGAATAAATTAATAGATATAGAGTAAAAAACGAAGTCGGCTCGATTCGAGAATAAACGCTGGAGCATCGAGAGCAACCGGACCAGCATCGAGAGCAAACCGTTGCGCATCGAGAATAAAATTAGCGAGCCGTACGTTACGGGAATAAACTAGCGCGTTACGGGAGCAATCCCCCGCGTTACGGGAACAAATTTGGCGAGCCAGACGTTACGGGAACAAACCAACGCCATACGGGAATAGATGAGTCCGTTAAGGGAGCAACCCCCCGCGTTACGGGAACAAAATAGGCGTCCACGGATCTATACTTTATAGTTTTAAGCATAAAAAAAGGAGCTGTTTATCAGCTCCTTTTGCTTATGCTTTTACTGGATATTTCGGTATACGCCGACAACTTTACCAAGTACGGAGACATTGTCCACGATAATTGGATCCATTGAGGAGTTTTCGGGTTGTAGTCTGAAATAGTTTTTCTCTTTAAAGAAACGCTTAACAGTCGCTTCATCATCTTCGGTCATCGCTACGATTATCTCGCCATTTTGTGCTGTGCTCGTTTGTTTAACAACAACGTAGTCACCATTTAAGATTCCGGCTTCAATCATACTCTCACCGACAATTTCCAACATGAAAATATTGTCATCTGCCGTTCCAAATGTTTCCGGAAGTGGAAAATACTCTTCTATGTTCTCAATTGCTGTAATTGGCAGCCCGGCAGTAACTTTTCCGACGAGAGGGACGTTTAGGACGCCAGGTTTAATAGCTTCAAGACCCTCGGGATCCAATACTTCTATCGCACGAGGCTTTGTTGGATCTCTTCGAATATACCCTTTACTTTCCAATCGCGCCAAATGTCCATGAACCGTTGAGCTAGAAGCTAGTCCAACTGCCGTTCCGATTTCACGTACGGATGGTGGATATCCTTTCTGATTCACTTCGGATTTTATAAAATCCATAATCGCTTGTTGTCTCTTAGAAATTTTTGTCATCCCAATCACCCCTATTATAGTAGTTTTCGTATTGAGAAAGAGTAAACACTCGAACACGAATTCCCTTATTGAATCTAGTATATCAGCCGTTCTTCTAAAAGACAAACGTTAGTTCTATAAAATGATTGACAAATGTAAAAATCTATCTTATTATAAGAACATGCATTCCGAACAAACATTCGCTAGGAGAGATTAATATGACATTCATAAAAAATAATAGTTATTTACTTCTTGTCGTTGCAGTTTGTATTATATTTACCGTAGTCGGTATGAGTAAAGCGGAAAATGATGTTGTATTCGAAAAAGTAGTTGTTGCTGAAGGGGATACGCTATGGGGCTATTCTACAAAATACGCAACTAATAATGTTCCCGCTGATAAATGGATCAAAGATATTATAAATTTAAACAATCTTAAAACGACGACAATTCGTGTAGGCGAAGAGTTGAAATTACCAAAGAGTACCGTATTCGATCAAAAAGATATCGCTACGCTTGCGGGTGAGGGCGAGTGAAGAAAGGAAAAAAACAATGTGTCATATACTGCAGAGTCAGTACTGAAAAAGAAGTGCAGGAAATGTCTCTCGCTAGACAGGAAGAGGAACTAGAACAATTGGCAAAGGAACTTAATTTTGTCCACATAGAAACTTTCCAGGATCGACACAGCGGTTTTGATATCGACCGCGGTGGCTTACTTGAATTGTTGGATTTTGTGCGAGATGAAAATATTGATGCCGTTCTTATTCAAGACGAGACAAGACTGGGTCGCGGAAATGCCCGTATGGCAATATTGCATTTGTTGGCCAAAACTGAAACAGAAATCTTTTCCCATAACGATGGGGGTCCGCTCGCATTAAATGAAATGGATACAATGATGCTTGAAATACTAGCAATCGTTGAGGAATACCAACGTAAATTACACAATGCAAAAATTAGACGCGGAATGCAGCGCGCTGTCCGTGATGGCTATCGACCAGAACGAAACTTGAAAAATCGCGGCAATGCAGAAGGGCGCGAAAGAATCGAAGTGCCAGTCGGTGAAATTATTTCTTTACGCGACAAAGGGTTAACATTTGAGGAAATTACTAATGTGCTAAAAGGGCTTGGACATGATATAAGTAAAGCGACGGTACATCGTCGATTTAAAGAATACGAACTCGAGCAGGAAGGCTAAATTATTGCGCTTCCTGCTTTTTTTGTATACCTTTTACATAGTGAAAAGATGAAAAGTAAATGATGCGGAGGAATAAAAATGTTATCACAAGAAAAAATAGATCGAATTAATGAACTCTCAAAAAAATCGAAAACAGCCGGGCTCTCGATTGAAGAGGCAAAAGAGCAAACCAAATTGCGCCAGGAGTATTTAACATCGTTTCGTTCTTCAATGAGGGAAACGATTGAAAACGTGCAAGTTATCGATCCAGAAGGGACAGACGTCACACCAGAAAAGGTTAAACAAGCGCGAAATCGAAATTTGCGCAACTAAAGAATAAGGCATATCTGTGATAAACCCTCGAAAAAATTGTAATTGTCACTCGGTTTGACTAAACTATAGAAGGATACATGTAGAAAACAGATTTGACATAGGAAAGGAAGAACATTACTTATGACTCAAAATATTGATCAATTAGCTATTAATACAATCCGAACATTATCAATTGATGCAATCGAAAAAGCGAATTCAGGACACCCTGGATTACCGATGGGTGCTGCTCCGATGGCATACACGCTATGGACAAAACATATGCACCATAACCCATCTAACCCGCAGTGGTTTAACCGCGACCGTTTTGTACTTTCTGCAGGTCATGGCTCAATGCTTCTATATAGCTTATTACACCTTGCAGGTTACGGTCTTCCAATGGAAGAACTTAAAAACTTTAGACAATGGGGTTCTTTAACACCGGGTCACCCAGAATATGGGCATACAGTCGGCGTTGAAGCAACAACTGGCCCACTAGGTCAAGGAATCGGCATGGCTGTCGGAATGGCAATGGCTGAGAAGCACCTTGCAGCTACGTACAACAGGCCCGGATATGAAGTAGTCGATCATCATACATACGCGCTTTGTGGTGATGGGGATTTAATGGAAGGTGTTGCGGGAGAAGCAATATCTTTGGCGGGACACTTACAATTAGATAAGTTAATCATTCTTTATGACAGCAATGATATTTCACTCGATGGTGAATTAGACATGTCATTTACGGAGAATATCAAAAAGCGTTTTGAATCATACGGTTGGAACTACATCCGTGTTGAAGATGGAAACGACGTTGGTCTTTTATCAAAAGCGATTGAACAAGCGAAACAAAATGAAGGCGGACCGACAATGATTGAAATTAAAACAGTCATCGGATATGGTTCACCTAATAAGTCTGGTAAGTCTGCAGCACACGGCGCGCCGCTTGGCGAAGATGAAATGAAACTTACTAAAGACTATTACAAATGGACATTTGAAGAAGATTTCTTTGTTCCTGAAGGTGTCTATGAAGCATTCCAAGAAGGAACAGAAAAACTTGGCGTTCAAAAAGAACAAGAATGGAATGAGCTTTTCGAGAAATATGAAGCTGAACACGCTGACTTAGCACAACAATTACTAAATGCAATTGATGGAAAATTACCGGAAGGACTTGTAGAATCACTTCCAACATATACAGAAGGTACTTCATTAGCAACGCGTGCAGCATCAGGCGACGCAATTAATGCGATTGCACCAATTCTGCCATCACTATTCGGCGGAAGTGCGGACCTTGCAGGTTCAAACAATACAACAATTAAAGAATCAGGCGATTTCTTGCCATCTGACTACTCAGGTCGTAATATTTGGTTCGGTGTACGTGAATTTGCAATGGGAACGGCGTTAAACGGAATGGCACTACACGGAGGCTTACATGTATTTGGTGGAACGTTCTTCGTATTCAGTGACTACGTTCGTCCGGCTGTTCGCTTATCAGCTTTGATGAATGTTCCTGTAACTTATGTATTCACACACGACAGTGTGGCAGTAGGCGAGGATGGCTCTACTCATGAGCCGGTTGAACATTTGGCATCACTTCGTGCAATGCCAGGTTTATCAATCATTCGTCCTGCCGATGCAAACGAGACGGCTGCCGCGTGGAATATGGCTTTATCATCAAGAAAGAATCCAACAGTTCTTGTCTTGTCACGCCAAAACTTGCCTGTTCTATCTAAGACCGCAGAACTTGCACACGAGGGCGTTTCGAAAGGTGCATACATTGTATCTCCAGCAACGAAAGAAAAAGCAGATGCTATTCTTTTGGCTTCAGGATCTGAAGTAAGCCTAGCTGTAGCAGCACAGGAAAAATTAAAAGAAGAAAATATCGATGTAAGCGTCGTATCAATGCCTTCATGGGACTTGTTTGAAAAACAAAATGATGAATACAAACAAAGCGTACTTCCAAAAGACGTGAAAAAGCGTCTTGGTATCGAGATGGGTTCATCACTCGGATGGCATAAATACATCGGCGACGAAGGAGATATTTTGGCAATTGACACATTTGGAGCAAGTGCCCCAGGAAATGTCATTCTAGAAAAATACGGTTTCACTGAAGATAACGTTGTTTCGAAAGTGAAAAACTTACTAAAATAAAAAGTAACTTTAGCTATTCTGAAAGCCGGTTTCCAAACACGGCTTTTAGAATAGCTTTTTTTAAAATCAATTAAGCAAACTTGTATGTAAGGTGGTTTTCATGGTAAAATAACTGAAAATACAGGAAACCGTATTCTGAATCAAAATTCGACAAAAATAGTTACTAACTATTTCACAATATGACAGTCTTTTCAGAATTAAACAGATACACTTCTACATATGAGGAGGTGGGAGTCGTGCGGATGTACGGAATATATAAAGTGAAAAAGGAATACGAACCATTTGTAATTGGACGAGAACAACTCTTATACGATTTACTAAAAGAGAACGGGGAGCAAAGTAATGATTTAAAAGAAATCCATTATCTTTGCGACATCATTGAGCCCGAAATAATTGATGAAGCGATCCTTTCAAATCTGAGTAAAGTATTTGAAACAATTGAAAGAGAAAACGGGGAGTATAAATTGACTCACCCAGTGAAAGGTTCTATTCTAATCTCACTTTCTGCTTATTCTCTTTCAGTTTTTTGTGACGGATCTCGTATGCTAGACTTGGACTTATTTGTCGCGTTGTCCGAAGTGGATAGCCGTTTTTTTGCAGTAATGGACAATAACGGAGAGTGGGGATGGTTGAAACCGATCAAGTTCTCAGACAGTGAAAGAAAAACTGCTGCGATTTTTCGTTGAAAAGGTAGTATATCAAGCAATAGTATTGTATAATCCTTCATGGAACCGTAAAAAAACGGACAACTGAAGTGAAGGAGGTATAGCGGATGATTTGGTGGATAGTGGGAATCGTCGTCGCGCTATTAGCTGGTGTGGCCCTCGGATTTTTCATTGCACGTCAATATATGATGAAATACTTAGAAGAGAACCCGCCGATTAATGAAGAAATGCTACGAATGATGATGATGCAGATGGGTCAAAAACCTTCACAAAAAAGGATTAACCAGATGATGAGTCAAATGAATAAAGTTAGCGAGCGCGAAAAGAAGGACAAGAAGAAAAAGAAAAAATAATAAAGTCGAAAACACCCGCTAATCATTTAGCGGGTGTTTACTTTTGATAAAAAACCATATCGCTGAAGAAATTCTTTAACGGTATTTTCATACGACTCAGGATTATCATTAAACGATTTTGCATGAGACCCTTTGTCGAAAAGTTTCAGCATTTTGTCGCCAGGTTTAGCTTGATACAATTCTTTTGTCATATATGGCAAGATAAATTCGTCTTCCATACTGTGGATAAACAACATTGGCTTTTGAACATTTTCAATTACTTCCCGAGGTGAAACCAGGTTCAGTGTGTAACCATCTCGCATTTTTAAAAAAAGATTTGCAATACGTAAAGCCATTGTGCTTCGTAGCGGTGTCTCCATTCGTAGGACATGAAGGACTTGTTCTGTAAAATCGGAAAAAGGACAATCTACAATATGAAAATCGGCATCATCATCAAATGTTCCGGCGTAAAGAATAGTCGTCGCAGCGCCCATGGACTCCCCGTGAATACCAAGCAAAGCATCTTCGCCAATCTTCTTGCGAATAAACTGCACAATCGCCTGCAAATCCAATTTTTCATAATAACCGAAACTGGTAGTTTTCCCACCGGATTCACCGTGCCGTCTATGATCGTAAATGACGGAGTTAAAACCCAGACGTTCAAATAATCGAGCATATTTGATTGAATTCGTTTTATTTTCTGTCACGCCATGACAAATTATGACAGTATTCTTCGTGTTTAGCGGTTTTAAAAAGACTGTATTTAATAAATAATCATTTGGCGAATGAATCCATAGGCCTTCTTTTCGTACAGTTTCATACCACTTCTCATCGAAACGTTTCGCCAATATTTCACGTTTCATAATAACATCAGGATCCTTCATTTTTAAATACATCAGCCGATTCGTCGCGAGAAATCCGAATAAGGTCAAAAAAGCAGCAACTACGCTCGATATAATTCCGGTTATATAGATAAGGCGCCGTTTCACAAAATTCTCCTCCTACTTACAGCTGTCCATTCCTAAACAGCCGATACATACCCGTTTCAATCGGTCTGGATACATGCGGCGCAATGAGCGATACAGCTTCACAAACTTTTTTCACATCAATTCCAGTTTCGATGCCGAGTGTATTCAGCATATTCACAACATCCTCCGTTGCCACATTACCGGTGGCGCCGGGAGCGAAAGGACATCCGCCTAACCCGCCGGCTGACGTATCAAAACGATCGATTCCCGCTTGAAGTGCGGCGTAGATATTAGCGATTGCCATTTTTCGGGTGTCATGAAAATGCGCAGTTAGTAATTTGTTTGGAAATTCCTCTTTTAAGATTTTGAATAAGGCATAGCTTTCCTTTGGATTGGCCATACCAATCGTATCTGCCACGCTGAGTTCATCGGCCCCCATTGCGACGAACCTTTTACATAATTCAACGACTGCATCGATTTCAATTTTACCTTCGTATGGACAGTAAAATGCAGTGGAAATACACGCACGAATAAAAACCCCTTCATCTTTCAATCGAGCAAGAACGGGTACGAGCGCATCCATGCTTTCATCAGTTGAACGATTAATATTTTTTTGATTGAACGTATTACTGACACCCACAAATACAGCGATACTACGTGCCCCCGCATCCAACGCCAATTCGGCGCCTTTTGCATTTGGAGCAAGGACAAATTGTCGCCCATTGACAGGTGTATTTTTTAAGATTGCATTTGCATCTGCCATTTGCGGAACCCATTTTGGAGAAACAAAAGATGTTAACTCCATTTCTTTAATATTTGCCCCTTGTAATGCCCCGATAAACCTTAATTTATCCTTTTCATTAACATGTTTGCTTTCATTTTGAAGCCCATCTCGTGGACCGACCTCGATTATTGTTGCATTGTTTGGTAAAATAAACATACCATCCCTCCTCATTTTTATTATAATGATGAGATGGAGTGACAAGCAAATTAATTAAGTAACGAATAGTTAAGGGGGAAATAGAAATGGAAAATGAAGTAGTCATTGTAAGCGCGGTTAGAACAGCGATCGGATCATTTCTTGGTTCATTAAAGGATGTATCTGCCACTGATTTGGGGGCAACCGTTATTAAAGAGGCGTTGGAACGTGCTGAGGTTTCACCGGAGCTCGTTGATGAAGTCATCATGGGGAATGTCTTGCAAGCCGGGCTCGGACAAAATACAGCGAGACAAGCAGCCATAAAAGCAGGATTGCCAGAGACAGTTCCTGCAATGGCGATAAACAAAGTATGCGGCTCCGGCTTGAAAGCGGTCCATCTTGCCCGTCAAGCAATTTTTTCGGGCGATGCTGACATAATCGTCGCGGGCGGCATGGAAAACATGAGCCAATCCCCGCACTTATTGATGGGTGCGCGCGAAGGTTACAAAATGGGCGATCAAAAAATCGTCGACAGCATGATTTCCGATGGATTATGGTGCGCATTTAATGACTATCATATGGGAAATACAGCGGAAAATTTATGTGACCGTTATTCAATAACACGCGAAGAACAAGATGAATTTTCAGCGAGTTCGCAGAAAAAAGCAGCTGCTGCAATTGAAGCCGGAAAGTTTAAAGATGAAATTGTCGCCGTTGAAATTCCACAACGTAAAGGCGATCCAATCATTTTCGATACGGATGAGTACGTACGCGGGAGCTCGACTGCAGAAAAATTAGGGAAACTGCGACCTGCATTTAAACGTGACGGAAGTGTTACTGCAGGAAATGCTTCCGGGATAAATGACGGTGCTGCGGCATTTGTTATCATGTCAAAAAGAAAAGCAGACGAGCTCGGCTTGACACCACTCGCAACAATTGAAGCGAATGCGGGTGCAGGTGTCGATCCGTCAGTCATGGGAATCGGCCCGGTTCAAGCGGTGAAAAATGTATTAACACGCGCAAATATGGATCTAGCTGAAATCGACTTAATCGAAGCCAATGAAGCATTCGCGGCTCAATCCATTGCTGTCGATAGAGAACTCGAGTTCGATCATGAAAAACTGAATGTGAACGGCGGCGCAATTGCGCTTGGACATCCCATCGGTGCAAGCGGTGCGCGAATACTCGTAACATTAGTTCATGAGATGAAACGCCGAGATGCAAAAACCGGACTCGCAACACTCTGCATCGGCGGCGGGCAAGGTGTCGCAACAATTGTAAAACGTCCTTGATAGAAGGAGGGTGAAATTTTATGTCAGTAAAAAGGAGAAAAGGAAATCGACAACAAGTTGCAAAAAAAGAAAATGCAACGCCAACACTGTCTGATTCTCTTGATGATGATGTACTCGCAAAATTAAAATCAGTTAAAACCGATTTAACAAATGTTAAACGCGAAAATGAAGAAAAACGTCAAGAAAAACTTCGCCTCGAACGAAAAGAACGCGAAAAAAACAAAAGTTTTGAAGAACTTTTAAACGAATACGGCGATGTCGGTACTAAATACTAATATTTGTAAGCGCTCAAGAAGCATATTCCTGGGCGCTTATTTTTTTGTTAAGGAAATAATAAAAATATATCCAGTGACACCCTTTGATATGGAAATTTCACATCCAGCTCCAGGCGCCAGCCTCTCGGGTCATAAGTAATCCCACTAGGAAGAATTGAATTACATTCTTCTCAGGCTAATACCGCCACGTCGCGGTATTTCTTATGCCTGTCGAGGCTAGACGGGCGCCTTGCGCTTTTATTCATGTAAATTATTTTCCATTCATGAAACAATCCAAATGGGGAAATCTAAATAGCATACTCAAAAGGAGGTTTTTTGTTTGAATGTTTGCTGTCGCATATTGTTTTTCGCATTCGCAATTATCCTCTTTTCACCTTATCAAGCATTAGCTGAAGAGGAACAAACCCGAGAGCAAGAATTAGAAGAAAGGATGACGTATTACGTAAAAAACAGCAATCCATTATTGCCATGGTATTACTTAGCTGCTATTGATCAATTTGAACGAAATATACAAGCCGTGCGTCCTGATATTCCCAAAAGCGAGGGTCCAATCGCTATATACTTTCCAAGCGAATTTTGGAATGGCGCTCTGAATCCTTCCACCGTAGATGAGTCGGAAATTTCAATTACTTTTTTCAACGGATACGGACGAGATGGAAACAATGATGGAAGTGTTGATGTCGAAGATCCTGACGACAAACTCTATACGCTGGCAACATATATAAGCTCATATGGTGCCACGGAAAATAGTGTAAAAGAAGCCTTAATGGATTTTTATGACCGCAAAGAAACCGTTAATCAGATTATGACGATTTCAACATTGTATAAGCATTTTCAAACTGTAAATTTAGATGAACGCGCTTTTCCTTTACCAGTTCACGCCAACTATAGTTACCGAAGTACTTGGGGTGTCAGTAGAGGCTGGGGAGGAAGGCGAATACACGAAGGAACAGATCTATTCGCTAGCTATGGTGTGCAAGTTCTTTCAACTTCATACGGAATTGTTGAAGTGATGGGGTGGAATGATTATGGCGGATGGCGAGTAGGCATACGCGATATGTACAATACGTATCATTACTATGCGCATCTTTCCGGTTTTAATAAAGAAGTAAAAGAAGGCGATGTTGTAGAACCAGGTACATTACTTGGTTACGTCGGAAGTTCTGGATACGGTAAAGAAGGAACATCTGGACGTTTTGCGCCGCATCTACATTACGGAATGTATAAATATAACGGAAGAACTGAATGGGCTTTTGATCCGTTTCCGTATTTACGGATTTGGGAACGAGAAGGAAGAAATAAAAAACAATAACTCACCTCCCCGAAAATGGTAACAACCTACCATGATTGGGGATTGTTTTTTTATAGGATGAATGAATCAAGTAAATTTCGACAAAATATTCAGTATTATAAAATAAATATAGTAAAATCAGATTGACAATTGCGATAGTTACGAATACAATGTAGTCAATTGTCGCAATAATGTATTCAAATATACTGTTCTGATTTATTCCAAAAGAAAAATAGTTTCGAATGGAGTGTTCTTATGAGTGTGCAGCCTCTACTAGATGTTGAACAATTAAAAACCTATTTTTATTTGAACCAAAATCAAGTGGCCAAAGCTGTTGATGGCATTTCATTTTCAGTATTTCCAGGGGAGACTGTCGCTCTTGTTGGAGAATCGGGAAGTGGAAAGAGCATTACCGCATTATCCATTATGCAACTCATTAATAAACCGGGGAAAATTGTTGAAGGCTCGATAACGATGAACAATCAGGAGCTATTAAAATTAAAACCGAAACAAATGACTTCGATTCGAGGAAACGACATCGGAATGATTTTCCAAGAACCGATGACTGCGTTAAATCCAGTATTCACCATAGGAAATCAAATAACGGAAATCATTAGAAAGCATAAAAAAGTTAATAGGCGCGAAGCTGAAATTCGAGCAATTAGCCTGTTGAAAGTCGTGGGGATTCCGCGTCCCAATGAGATAATGAAAGAATATCCACACCAATTATCAGGCGGCATGCGGCAACGTGTCATGATTGCAATGGCCATATCATGCGATCCGCAGCTTCTAATAGCCGATGAACCAACCACAGCTTTAGATGTAACGATACAGGCACAAATTCTCGATTTAATGGTTGAAATGCAAGAAAAGTTTCAAATGGCACTTTTACTCATCACCCATGATTTAGGTGTTGTCTATGAATATACGGATCGTGTAATGGTCATGTACGGGGGGCAAATTGTCGAACAAGCCCCTACTAAACAACTATTAAAACTTACTAGACATCCATACACGCAAGGTTTGTTGGCAAGTTTACCAAAGATAGATGAAGATGTGGACCGCCTCGGAACAATTAAAGGGACGGTTCCACCTTCATATAACTTCCCCAAAGGTTGTCGTTTTGCAACCCGTTGTCCATATGTAATGGACAAATGTAAAGTTTCAAATCCTGAATTAAAGGAACTGGATACGGGCCATTTTGTCCGTTGTTATCTTTATGAGGACGGAGGAAGTACAAATGACGATGATTGAACGAAACTTGGAAAGTTCTAATCTAGAAAATAGAACCGATAAAGATATTTTGTTAGAAGTTAAAAATTTGAAAAAGTATTTTCCGATAAAAGGGGGTATTTTAAAGCGGACAGTCGGCCAAGTCAAAGCGGTGGACGATGTTTCTTTTTCGATAATCAAAGGAGAAACTTTAGGAGTCGTTGGTGAATCAGGTTCCGGGAAATCCACATTGGGACGCGTTATTTTACGTTTGCTTGATCCGACGGAAGGCAATGTGATTTTTGATGATGTGGATATTTCTTACCTGAGTCAACGAAAAATTCGGCCGCATCGACAAGATATGCAAATCGTTTTTCAAGATCCTTTCGCTTCATTAAATTCAAAAATGAGTGTTGGTCAACTGATAGAAGAACCATTAGTAGTACAGGGAATTCTATCGAAAAAGGAGCGGGTGCAACAAGTAACAGAAATAATCAATAAGGTAGGGTTACGAAATGGTGATTTGCAAAAATATCCGCATGAATTTTCAGGCGGACAAAGACAACGGATAAGCATTGCCCGAGCGCTTGTTGTGAATCCGAAATTTGTCATTTGCGACGAACCAGTATCAGCTTTGGATGTTTCTATCCAAGCACAAGTATTAAATCTTATGAAGGATCTTCAGGAGGAACTAGGACTTACTTATTTATTCATCGCGCATGATTTAAGTGTCGTCAAGCATATTAGTGATAGAGTGGCCGTTATGTATTTAGGTAGATTTGTAGAACTTGCATCTAAAAAAGCACTTTACAGCAATGCGCTTCATCCTTATACGCGCGCACTTCTATCCTCAATACCTGTTATTGATATTGATAAAGATCCAGCAAAAAAAGTAGAAAAGATCAAGTTGCAAGGAGATTTGCCAAGTCCTGCAAATCCGCCGTCGGGCTGTACTTTTAGGACGAGATGTCCGTATGCCTATGAACGTTGTACATCTGAAAAACCCGAACTGATCGAGTTGGAGGAAAACCATTTTGTCGCTTGCCACTTATACACAGAGGATTGAATTTTATTACCTTTAGGGGGTGATGTAGACTTTGCAATGTCGAAAGAAATATAGAATTTCGAGTAAAAATGTAGAGGGGGAACTATTTTGTTGAAACGTTATAGGAGTAGTCTATTTTTGCTTATTTTTGTATTGATGTTCGGTTTGGTGCTTGTAGCATGTAATGCAGAAAATGGTGACAAAGACACCGAAAAACCAGACGAGACTGAAACTGATGGCACGTCCACTGACGCGGAGGACGAAGAAGAGGCAACGGACGGCGAGCCTAAAGAAGGCGGTACCGTAACAGGTGCGATGCATACAGCGCCAGCAGGTATGTTCAACCCTATTTTTTATGAAGAAGCTTACGAGGCGAACATTCTTGATTTCACGCATGAAGGTCTTACATCACAAAATGAGAAACTAGAATTCATCCCAGGTTTAGCAAAATCATGGGATACGAACGAAGACCAAACCGAGATTACATTTACGCTCGAAGAAGGCGTTAAATGGCATGACGGAGAAGAGTTTACTGCGCATGATGTTGTGTACACGTACAAAGCTATCGCGGATCCTGATTATGTATCTGCAGGCGGAGTTCGTACAAACTATGTAGAGCCGCTTTTAGGCTATGAGGATTATGTTTCGGGAGAATCAGACGAGTTTCTCGGTGTTGTAGCGGACAGTGACTACCAAGTTACGTTCAAATTTGCAGAGCCGAATGTAATGCCGCTCTATTACACTGGATTCCCAATCATTCCTGAACATATTTTTAAAGACATTCCTGTAGCTGACATTCCATCTGCGGATGAATCTACACAACCTAAAAAAGTTATTGGAACGGGTCCATTTAAATTCACGGATATGATTGAGCGCGAACAATATTCGCTTGAACGTCACGACGAATATTGGCAAGGAAAACCGCATTTAGACAAACTTGTATGGAAAGTCGTCCAGCAATCTGTGATGACTGGTTTACTTGAAAAGGGCGAAATCGACTTTATCGCTGCCCCAGGCGGAATCAATCCTGCGGACTACGATATGGTAAATGATTATGACAACATTAAAATCGCTGAACAAGCTGACTTTGGTTACCAACTATTAGGATTCAAGATGAACCACCGTACTGCGGAAGATGTAGCGGGTGGCGTAATTGAACCGGATAACTGGGTTCCGAACGAAAAAATCGCTGATCCGAAAGTAAGGCAGGCGATTGCATGGGCGATAGACAGAGAAGGACTTGTTGGTAAAGGGCACGGAGAAGGATTACTTCATGGTCGCGGCCAACCAATCAACTCGCCAATTGCAGTTCAATTCTGGGCGTATGATGAAAATGCCGGAACCAACTACACATATGATCCGGATAAAGCTGAAGAAATGTTAGATGAGCTTGGGTACGTCGATAAAGACGGTGATGGTTACCGTGAAGATCCAGATGGCGAAAAATGGGTTCTAAACATGGAGTATCCAGTTGGAAACGAAATCCGTGAAAGATCTGCGCCATTGATTGTTAAATATCTTGATGAAGTCGGCATCCAAGTCGACCTGCGTCAACCGAAAGATATGTCAGTCTACGTTGATGGGCTTACAAAAGACAACACAGATTGGGATCTCTATTTGATCGGATGGAGCTTGGGCAGCGCGGATCCAGATCCACTTGGTCTTTGGGGCATTAAAGATGCTTATAACTTCTCGCGTTGGAACAACCCGAAATCGGATGAGTTGCTCTATAAAGCAATTAAAGCGCCAGAAGCATTTGAGCAGGATTACCGTACGGAAGTTTACCAGGAATGGCAGAAGTACTTCTCTGAAGATTTGCCGGCATTCCTGCTTTATGCACAAAATAGTATTTGGGCTTACAATGATCGGATTCAAAACGTCCAAATCTTGCCGCAAACAATGTACAGAGATTCACATACTTGGTGGGTTAACGATTAATAATAACTAGAAGGATAGTAAATGAGAGTATGCCAGAAACGGCATACTCTCCTCCTTCATGGGAGGCTCGTCGTATGTACCAATATATTATTAGAAGAATATTAGTATTTATCCCTATGTTATTCGCGTTGTCCATCATTGTATTCGGTTTAGCTAAGGCGGCACCCGGTGACCCATTTACTGGAAAGATTTTAGACCCGAACATAAACCCCGAAGTATATGAACAGCAACGGGAAGCACTTGGTCTAAACAAACCAGTTCCTATCCAATATCTGAATTGGGCTAAGGAAGTAGCGCAGGGAAACTTTGGTGAGTCAATCACATTTAACGGTCGTTCCGTTCAAAGTTTGATAAAGGAACGAATTTTGAACACCGTATACTTAGGAATTGTCGCATTAGGCATCACGTTAGTTGTCGCAATTCCAATAGGAATCTATTCTGCCCGGAAACCTTATTCATTATTGGATTACGGTGCAACGACTTTTGGATTTGCGGGACTTGCGATTCCAAACTTTTTCTTTGGACTTGTTGTCATTTATTTATTATCGATCAAAATGGGTTGGTTTCCAGCGCAAGGAACTTTATCTTCGAATGACCTTTCTGGATTCGCGGAGTTTAAAGATCGACTACATCATATGGTCCTTCCCGGTCTAACATTGGGACTGGCTAGTACGGCTTCCTATATGCGCTATATGCGTTCGGAAGTGTTAGATGTACTTGGCAGCGATTATATTCGAACCGCAAAGGCTAAAGGCATGAGCGACCGTAACGTGCTCTATAAACATACATTGCGCAATGCAATGATTCCTATTATTACACTAATGGGGTTTGAATTCGGCGCGATTTTAAGCGGTGCGATTATTACAGAACAAGTTTTTAACTTTCCAGGCTTAGGAACACTATTTATTAACGCGATTACAAACCGGGATTATCCTATTGTAATGGCGATAGCTCTCTTATTAGGTGTGGCAATACTCGTCGGAAACTTATTAGCAGATATATTCTATAGTATTGTAGATCCGAGAATTCGTTATGATTGAGGTGGATATGTATGGTTCAGCCGACTCCGATTGATTCAATGAATGTAGATCCGAACGAAGAAGTGGTTTTAGACCGAAAACATAGAAGTCCGCTTCAATTGGCGATGCGACGTTTTCTGAAGAATAAATTGGCGATTGTAGGTCTCGTCGTTTTTTTTCTCATTATTTGTATGGCCGTTTTTGCGCCATTCTTAACAGATCACGATCCTACAGAACCTAATTTATTATTAGTTGAGCAAAGTCCTAGCAGTGAACATATTTTGGGTACAAACAGTGTGGGGCACGATAACTTTTCAAGGTTGCTTTACGGCTCTAGAGTTTCATTAATCGTCGGTTTTAGCGCAATGTCATTCACCTTGATTATCGGGCTTATAACAGGTGCCGTAGCAGGTTATTACGGCGGGGTGGTTGATAATATTATCATGCGATTAACGGATTTGGTACTTGCTTTACCGTTTTTAGTATTAGCGCTAACAATCATTGCCCTAATGGAAAAGATTACGATTGGCATATTCGTCACAATCATTGCGATCACCTCGTGGCCAACCTTGACCCGGATTGTAAGAGGAACCTTTCTTTCATTGCGGGAGCAAGAATTTGTATTAGGTGCCAGAGCAATTGGTGCAAGCGATACACGAATTATTTTCAAGCATTTCATTCCCAATGCGATTGGTCCAATCATTGTTAACGCAACATTGATGATGGCAGCTATGATAATAATTGAATCTGCCTTGAGTTTTATCGGTTTTGGTATTCCGCAACCTACGCCGACATGGGGGAATATGATTTCTGAGGCACAAAGTATTCGTGTACTTCGCTATCATCCGGAAGCTTGGATACCACCTGGTCTTGGAATATTAGTTACTGTCCTTGCGATTAACTTTATCGGGGATGGACTTCGCGATGCATTCGATCCGAAAAGTGATGGAAGATAAGAACGAATATAAAGAAGCTGAAAATATACCCCGAGCCCAATCTCTACTAAAAGAGTGGTGGAACGGGGTGTTTGCATTAAAACGATCGGAGGGAAATATTGTGGACATTACTCGATTAGCAAATGAATATAGGGTTTTTGCAGACGTAAGTTCAAGCATTTTGTATGAATATCTGTCGAATCAAATTACAGCAGACAGTGAATTACTAAACTTGAGTTCTTTCGCAAGAGAAGGGCAACCTGTTCCGAATTTGTTGTTTGGCGCTGTTCAGCTCCTGTTATATAAGGGGGTTGAACATTCCTTAAGAGATTATTATCCAAATATGGTAGAACATCCAAAGGATTATGAAGAATCTTTTTCCCACTTTAAAGATTTTTGTCGAATCTATCGTGAAGAAATTATTTCGCTTTTAAAAGTAAAATTAGTTCAAACAAACGAAGCAAGGCGGTGCGCATATCTCTATCCCGTATTTTCGCATATTTACAATAAAGCGAATAAACCGATTGCCTTAATTGAAATCGGAACGAGTGCGGGTTTTCAGCTTCTTTGGGATCAATATAGTTATACTTATCAATCAGAAATCATTTACGGCAATAGTCAATCTGATATTCGTATTCAATCAGAAATTAAAGGGGATAATCGCCCGGAATTACAAGTGAAAAGTCCGCCAGTCGCTCAAAGAATCGGAATCGATCTACACATTAATGATGTTACAAATGATGAAGACTCTTTATGGTTGAAATCATTAATTTGGCCGGAGCATGATGCGAGAAGGGGACTCTTCAACCGTGCAGTGAACTGCCTTACCAAAAACAAACATGAAATCAAGTTCATCGAGGGGGATGGGGTAGAGTGCCTTCTAAAAATCGTAGAACAAATTCCGAATAACGCGGTGATATGTGTTTTTCATACCCATGTGGCAAATCAAATAACGAAAGAAAAGAAATTCAAATTACTGGATACCATAAAGAATATTGGGGAGAAAAGAGATGTCTTCCATATCTACAATAATATATGGGATGGAAAGCTTCATCTAGATTATTTTATTAACAAGATTGAATATAAAAAAATAGTAGGTGAAACAGATGCGCATGGGAAATGGTTTACCTGGAATCTGTAGAAAAAACTCATTCAAAAAATGCCCCCAAACAAGTACGTCTTGTCTAGGGGCTTTCAATTAGTTGTTTACATATTCAATAAACGTTTCAAGGGTTGTAGCCGCTAAAATATTAAACCTTGGGATTTCATAAAGATGATCATCTGGAGATGCAGCGCGGTCTTCAGTTGTAAAAGCCATTTTAAATCCTAAATCCTTCACGATATTTATTGTCGAAGGGGAGTATTCACCATAGGGATAGGAAAATGCAAGATTTACACCGTTCAAATTGTGAATGCTTTTTTCAATATCCTTCGTTACTTCTTCGTCGATTCTGGAGTTTAAATAAGAAACCTCTATATTTTGTATATTATTTTCACGTCTATGATAATTATATGTGTGGCTTTGATAGTCAAAAACGTCACATGCCTTAGATAACTCTTTTGTGCTAAAGTATTGGTCAGATTCTGGGTTGAATGGTTGAACTCTCTTAGTAATGGCTCCAGTAATAAGGAAATTCACGGCGGTAAAATCATATTTCTTCAACAACGGATAAGCTTCAACAAAATTATCTTTATAACCATCATTGAATGTTAACAAAACACTTTTATCCGGAATATCCATTTCTCCAATCAGAAATAAATATACTTCCGGTAAAGTTAGCGTTACAAAATCATTATCTTTCAGATAGTTCATTTGTTTTGTAAACTCTTCTTTCGTTACAACCATTGGATTAAGAGCGCCGTCAATATAATGCTGTTTACTAATATTGGACTCTTTTATAATGCGGTGATAAGTAAGAACAGGCACTGTTTCAGCCTGTTTTCCCTCAAACGGGAAAGAGCGATTGTTTTTTTGTGAACCTGTCTTGCAATGATTTAGCGGGAATTGATGATTTTGCGGAAAAAGCCCGGCATGTTCTTTTGATAGTAAATTATAATCTTTAATAATGAATATTGTAATAAAGACAAGCGCTCCAAGCAACGTAAAAAATCCAGAAGCGAGTGCTAGTTTAGGGATACGATCCTTCATGTTACCTTCACATTCATTTTGGCTAAATCACCGGTCCTTTCCACCTTATTCCAAGTTTGAGGGCGGTAAATATATGTTAACGTTCCATAGATAATAAATAACAAGTTTACCATTCTAAAAACAAAGATTTCGATCGGAAGAAAAAATTGAATCCTCAACAAATCTACCTTGGAAAATTTGATTCCGTGAAGGGAACTGACATAAATTGGGGTTTTCCAATACTATCTTTACTTATTATCTATACGAGTTGAAACCGTACAATATGCATGAAATATCTCGAGAATAGGGGGATAGTTTGTAAAAAAAACATATTTGAGGGGGAAACCAAATACAGTGAAGAGGAATGTCAATACTCTCGCCTAACAGATAATGTTTTGATTTTATGCCCAAGTTAAAAAAAGCACTATAAATTGAGTGCTTTTTCCTCATAAGTCTGGTGTTATTTATTATTATTTAATTCACGTAAAAAAACATCTAATTCCACATTTGATTGAAATTTATAAGCATATCCATAGCAAATCGGTCCATTACCAGTGTGGTCCCTCTTGGGGAATTCTAGGAAGGCAGTATTATGATTTAACCCAGTAGATTTTTCTTCTAGTTCTTTATTTTCTTCGACTCTTTTTGGATTTAAAACAATTGTAATCTCTTTATTTGGAAGTAAATAAATTACTTCATCGTTTACAATATTTTTAAATTCAACAGCTTTTGATGTTTCTTTCATCGTTTTGAAATTGTTTAAACCAAAAGTATTTTGTATATTCCCCATATTACTATTCACCTCATATTGTATTTTATGCCTTATTCTATTATAGGGTATCAATCAGTATCCTGTTAAGTAAAAGTGCGTGAAGATTGATATTTCTTTCAGCCTTATGACTTTAATTATTAACTTTTTTGTTTTTTAAAGGGAGAATGGCAAAAAATGCATACTGGAGTAACAATCTACGATGGTTGAATTAGGATTGCTAAATTAGATTAGAAGAATAGAATCTTAACAAACTAGAAATGGAAGGAGAAGAGATTATAACAATTATAGGCGGGAAGATATAATGGTCCAACGCGAATTAAAGGAAGAGGAATTAACATGGATTGTCGAGCAATCATTAAAAACACCATATTATATTGCCGCTAATTTATTCTCAGCGGGGATGTTTTCCGATTATCGTGCCGAAGCTAAAATAGCGAGTGAATCAGTCCCGACATTGACAGTTGTAGCAGAACATTGGGCTGATGTCGCGAAAACTTTCACCGCAAAAGTTTCCCCACAGTCAAAAGTGGAAATGCTTGGGGGCCACTTGATGTTTTGGGAACATAGTAGGAAGTTCAATGAACTAATCGAGCAGTTAGAATTAAATATAAAATGATTTATAGTTACAAACAAACTCAATCATTATCAAGTCGGAATAAAATTTAAGGATTCTCCTCGAGTAAAGAGAGTAACTGCCACCGCAATCCAATTACGTTATTATATGACCAATTTCATGTATGATAGAAGGGAAGAATAGTTGAAAGGAATTAGTTCATGACTAGAATGCTTTATTTTATTATTATGGTTTCTTTTCTGGATACATTTATCCAGTTGCCAATCATTACACCATACGCCCTACAGTTAGGCGCATCCAATCTGCTAGCCGGTGGAATTGTGGCAATTTACTCCTTAACAAATATGATCGGTAATATAATTGGCGGCCATTGGATTGACAGATTTGGACGCAAAAGAATGTTGTTTCTCGGCATGTTAGCAGCATCGATTATTTTACTCCTTTATCCTCTTGCCACAACAGGTGAGCAACTCTTTTTCATTCGATTTCTGCATGGATTGGCAGGGGGGGTATTGATACCTGCGGCGTTTGCTTACGTTGGTGATCAAACTAGCAAACGTTCAAGAGGAAAAGCGATGGCGATTACAGGCGCATGTATTGGAACGGCGGCTATTATTGGGCCAGCCATTGGCGGAATTATGGCTGCCAGGTCAGAAGTTGAGTATGTATTTGTACTTGTAGCCGTGTTATTTTTCATCACAACATTATTATTATTGAAATTCGTGAAAGAATCCTTTTCGGAAACGGAAAGAAGTGCGGTTTCTATTAAACACTTTATGCCGCTTTTAAAAGACCCATTATTGCTCCAAGCTTCCTTGGCTGCATTTGCATTGATGATCAGTAACGGGACATTGGCATTTGCTCTGCCGTTAAAGGTCGCAGATATGGGCTTGGACTCAGAAACGACAGGGCTTTTATTAAGTACGTTCGGCATAGTCGCCTTAATCGTTTTCTTAACACCACTCAACCGCATGTACGACCGGTTTGAGCCAATCACTTTGGTCGTCATTGGACTCTGTCTTATCGCATCAGTTCACATCATGCTAAACTTTACAGTGAATTCAACCATCGGCTATCTTCTAATGTGCGTATACGGCGTTGGATTTGCATTCGTATTCCCATCGATGAATAAAATCGTGGCAGATGCTTCGTCGAAAATTGATCGCGGAAAAGCATACGGTATTTTTTACGCATTCTTTTCTCTAGGCGCAGTAGCGGGCTCTTTCATATCAGGCGCAGCGGCAGAGATTATCGGTTTGCCGTTCTCTTCAAGCGCGACGATTATGCTCTCGATAGGATTATTCTTGCTATACTTTTCAAGAAAAACGAAACGAAAATTATAATAAAAGTACCAGATTCACAACAATTATAACTTGTTGGATCCTGGTACTTTTTTTAGTTAACTTTTCATTTCAGAATCCATCGGTTCCCATAACTCAATCTTATTTCCTTCCAAATCCAAAATATGCGCGAACTTTCCATAGACTTCAACTTGCAATTCCCCGACAACCTCAACATCTTTCGCTCGAATTTCTTCAAGATAGGAGGCTAAATCATTCACTCGAAAATTAATCATAAACTCTTTATCCGACGGGCTAAAATAGGTTGTATCTTTGGCAAAGGGCGCCCAAACAGAACTGCCATCCGTGTCACCCCATAAAAAAGTTTTTCCGTATTGATCCGATGATAACCCGAGTTTTTCTTGATACCACTCTCGAAGTTTGGCGGGGTTATTGCACTTAAAAAACACGCCGCCCAATCCAGTAATTCCCACGATTATTCATCTCCCTTTAGCTGATCCCCATGAAATGCCTTCAAAATAAAATCACGGGTCGGAACATTTAATGCTTCATAAGACATTAGAAATCCAGTATTATCATACTCGGCCTCTAGCAACTCCACTTGAATATCATTCACTTCAATCGTAACAACCGCATATCGCGCAACTGAATCCTCAGCACAACCTAGTGAGCCAGGATTTAAATAAGTTGTACGATCTCCTATAAAAAAATGAACTGGATGATGATGACCAAAACAAATTAAATCGACATCTTGCGGTCCAAACAACGCTTCCATATTCCCGGGACTTGGCTCAACAATCGGAGCAAAAGGATCCTCGCTAATATGAGCATCCACCTTGTTGGACTCCACATGGTAATGAGTGAATAATACCGACTGTCCAGAGATATCTTTTCGAATAAACCGCGGAAGCTCATCAAGTTTATCGATGAATTTCTCATGAATTCCTTCGGCAATCCATTCATGATGTTCTTTCACATGCGGATGGCTTAAAGGGTGTGGTTCATCTTTGATAGTGGCAAGAACCGCTTCATCATGATTACCGGTAATCATTGAAATATCGTCTCGGGAAAATAACAATTCCAACACTGCATTCGTATCTGGTCCAATCGCAATCATATCGCCGAGACAATAGATATATTTAATATCTTTCCGCTTGTCAATCTCATTAAGAACAGCTACTAAAGCAGGCGCATTGCCGTGGATATCAGTAATGACAGCAAACTTCATAAGATTCACTCCTACCAGGGTTCATATCAAAAAGTTCCCGTATAAAAAGACATCTACAAGTTACTATTCAATAGCAGTATGTCAGAATCCTTTAAAAAAGAAGAAAAGTGAAGTGTAACCACATAACAATTCACGAAAATCCATGAATAATCAGACAAGCTAACTGCTAATTATGGTAGAATAAAAGTATCATACAAATTCATCGTTGCGATTGTTTTAAGCTCAAAGAATCCTTTTTTCGGCATTACTTGGGAAGAGGAATAGTTTAGAATACATTGCAAGAAGCAAAACGAATTGTTTAGTCACTCATGAATATTTGATTTACAGGTTTTAATTGTCGAAATATATAGTGTGATAGAAAGCATGTGTGATTTTATGGTAAGTCAATAGAATAGGTAACTCAAGGGTGGCGGCCCATTCCCTGAAGAAAGGGGGTGGTGCTGATGTCAGTATTCGAATCGTTAATGTTTGCGGTAACATGTGCAGCATTGATCGTAGCGATAAGGAAGGATGAAGTACAATCCTTACCCTGTTATTTAAACACAAAAAATAACCCATCCTTGAGTTAGAGGCTCTGATGGGTTATCCCTGTCTAAAGGCTGCCCCTTGTAGGGACCTCCTATTGAAATTGCCGTCGATTCCAACATCGACGGTTTTTTTAGTATATTCACTATCTACGTTCATTCTACAATTCGAAAGATTGTAAAGCAAGTCGATAAAGAAACCCGTGCAAGAAACAAAGACGTTTGTTTAAACATTCATGAATGTTTGGTTCAGGTACGGTTTTTTAGTTACTCTGTAGCCAAAGCGAGGTAATTCATTGGATATAGTTTTATGCTTGGTATCGAAGATGATTTAACTTTTCAAGTGGTGAGAAGTGACAGTTATATATATCTAATGAATAAATAGGAGGCAAATATTTCTTGCCTTTGTCTATTGGAGCAGAATTAGTGATAATTCACTTTCCACAAGGAGGTAGCATGAATAAATATGTATACGGATTTCTTGTCATATTAACTACATCTTTAATGGGTTCTGCTTTTGCAATAGGGAAAATTGGTTTACTCTATGCTTCTCCTATTTTGCTTGTCGCCCTGCGCTTTACTGTTGCTGGAATATTGATGGCTATTTTCGTTGTTTTTTGGAAACGTCCTCATCCCCGTTCCTTACGAGATTGGGGGAAAGTTTTTATTATCGGTTTCTTTCAAACTGCTGGCGTGATGGGATGTATTTTCGTTAGTTTAAAAACGATTAAAGCTGGTGAGTCTTCTATACTTACATTTATAAATCCTTTACTTGTCGTTATTTTAGGTACTATTTTTTTGAAACTTACATACAAACGATTGCAATGGATTGGTGTTGTGGTCGGTTTCTTAGGGGTGTTAATTACTTTTGGCGCTCATGTATCTATTAATATCGGAACATTATTAGGGTTTCTCTCTGCAGTATCCTGGGCGATCGGTACATTATTAATAAAAACTTGGGGACAAAAAATAAACATATGGGTATTAACTGCCTATCAAATGTTGTTTGGAGGATTGATCCTCTTTGGCGGAAGTTTTATCTTAGAAGAACCGTTTTTCGAACCAAATAGCATTTCTATTTTTATTCTTTTATGGCTGGCTATTATGGCTTCGGTAGTACAATTTGCCGTATGGTTTTATTTACTTCATATTGGAGATCCCGGAAAAACAAGCGCTTTTTTATTTTTAGCTCCATTCTTCGGTGTCCTGTCGGGCTGGGTTCTCTTAGACGAGCCAATCCATTGGTATGTAATGCTTGGAGGTCTTTTTATATTCATCGGAATTTTCTTGGCAAACTGGGTACCGAAAACAAATTATTAAGAAGCAATAGTAAAAGTTATCTGCAAGGTGCAATTAGTGAATGGACCCGTGCAAGAGACCAAGACTTTTATTTAAACAATCATGAATAAGAGGAGGAATGAGAAAAAAATGACATCAAATCATAATAAGCCGATAAAAACCCACTCATGGCCACTGATTATTTTCCTATTAATTATTTTTTGGCCGGTAGGTGTTTATTTCCTTGTAAGAAAACTTAGCGTTGATAAAATAGCGTCACTGTCGTCTGGAAGGAAAATGACGATATGGGGATGGATCATTGCAGGCATGGGGGTAATCTCGTGGACATCGTTGATTGAAGATGGATTCATAGATGGAACGCTTGGTATGTTGTTTTTTGTTTTCTTGGGTCTGACATTAGTTTATCTTGGTAAAAAATCATCGATAAGAGCCGCCAAATATAAACGATACATCGATATTATTGTGAATAAAAGAGTGCGATCCATTCCGACGATTTCATCGGCGATTCCCGTATCGCATGATGTTGCTATTAAGGGAATTCAAGAAATGATAAATAAAGGATTTTTTGAAGATGCCTATATTAATTATAATCAAGATATAATTATTTTTTCAACAGAAGATGAAATTGATGAAAGAGTAAGGAATCATAAAATAGAAATGATAGTTGTACCTTGTAACGGTTGCGGGGCCAATAATCAGGTTGAAAAAGGACGAGTTGAAAAATGCCAGTATTGTGGGTCACTTATTAGTGGGTGATGTGTATTTATATATGGAAGAGGTAATTATGATCGCCATTCATTTCGAAAAACTTTTATTTGGCATCTAATTAGTTGACAGAACACTCGTGTGGTATAATGGAAGTTCAATAGAAAAGGTTACTCAAGGGTGGTCGGCACACTCCTTTTTGAAAGGAGGTGATGCCAATGTCAGTATTTGAAACATTAATGTTTGCAGTTACATTCGCAGCATTAGTTGTAGCAATAAGGAAGGATGAAGTACAATCCTTCCCCTGTCATGTAACCATAAAAAATAACCCATCCTTGAGTTGAGCGCTCAGATGGGTTATTACTACCTTCGATAGCCGACCCCTTTAGAGGGACCTACTATTGGATTGCTGCTCGATACCATATATCGGGCAGCTTTTTTTAGTTTATTCAATGTCTACATATATTATACAATCCAAAGATGTCTATTGCAAGTGGAACTGATTTCACAATTTGACGTGCCTGTGAAAGAACTAACATGAATGTTTAACCATTTACGAATGGTTGGTGCACGGATACCACTTTACGTGTGGATATAATTGAAGTTTAATAGAAAGGTAACTCAAGAGTGGCGGCAAATTCCCGGTTCTTAAGGTAAGGTGACAATTCGAAGATTATTATTGCATGGATGGTAATGTATAGTTATCACCATAATAATGTACGATCGTTAACGAAATGTTATAATCATTGTGTAAATTTTGACCGATAATTTAGGAGGAAACTAATATGACTGAGAAAAACAACAAGGAGTTATCACAAGAACAAAGTGAAGGGTTACTCGAAACATTGAAAGTACGTTTTGAGAAAAATATGAACCGCCATGAAGGTCTTGAATGGGCTAAAGTCCAAGAAAAGCTGAATGCTAATCCTCAGAAGTTATGGTCGCTAGGTGAAATGGAGAGAACTGGCGGCGAACCGGATGTTGTAGACTATGATATAAAGAATGAAACATACGTTTTTCATGATTGTTCGTCGGAGAGTCCTAAAGGTCGTAGAAGTGTTTGTTACGACCGTGAAGCGCTAGAATCAAGGAAAAAACATAAACCAGAAAATAGCGCTATTGATATGGCTACTGCCATGGGTATTGAACTTTTAACGGAAGATCAATATCGAGCGTTGCAGGAACTTGGGAAATTTGATACGAAAACCTCGAGTTGGGTGCAAACACCACCCAACATTAGAGAGCTCGGTGGTGCTATTTTTTGCGATTGTCGCTATAACACTGTCTTTACGTACCACAATGGAGCAGAGTCCTATTATGCTGTCAGAGGGTTCCGTGGCTCGCTAAGAGTCTAACATTGACTGATCAACTTGGAGGTGGTGCGAAATGGTAAATGTAATGACAGAAATAATAATTCGGTCTCCACTGGACAAAGTTTCAGAGTATGCAGCAAATCCTGACAATGCACCTGAATGGTATGTAAATATTAAATCAGCAGAATGGCAAACCGGAAAACCGTTGACTATTGGTTCACATATCGCATTTAATGCACAATTCCTAGGAAGACAACTTGCATATGTTTACGAAGTTGTAGAGTTTATTCAAGGGCAAAAACTTGTCATGAAAACAGCAGACGGTCCATTTCCAATGGAGACAACCTATACATGGGAAGCATATGATGAAAATTTTACACGGATGACTTTAAGAAACAAGGGGAACCCGACAGGTTTTTCAAAAATATTTTCTCCTTTTATGTCCCCGATAATGAGAAGGGCAAACAAGAAAGACTTGAAAAAAATTAAGGAGATTCTTGAAAAAAACAAAACTAACGATAGAACAAAAATGTAATTTTATACAATGAAAGAGGATTTTTAAATTGGTCTTCGAAATTAATACTTGAGGGGGAGTTTTGAAATGGATAAAACAATTCCGATAAAAAACCAAATGAACGGTGTTTTTGTTCATGTGTCTAATTTGAAAATTTCGGTAAAATGGTATTCCGACTTGTTAGATTTAGATATTGATTTAGAGGAGGTTGACTCACCTGTCCATAATATACCACTAACAGGAACAACTTCTTTAACTTTAGATGACCATACCTTTGATCCTAATTTCAAACATAATACAAGTCCAAGTCCAATTTTTAATTTATTTGCTCCGAAAATTGAAGAAGCATACCAGTATATTCAGGATAAAGGTATTCCAATTGTGCGAGAAATAGAAAGTGTTGGCGAGACAGCTTGGTTTAATATAAAGGATCCAGATGGGAACGTAGTAATGATCTGTAATTGTTAAACAAATTCGACCTCTCTCTTTAAATTCCCATTGGTTACTGCTTCCATTAGACAAACGGTTGTTGTTCTTTAATAAGATCAGCGCTTATTTCTCGTGAGGGGGTGAAATGGTGATTTTGAGAGCTGGATATGGTCTAGACCCTAATGGATATATTGTAAGTGATGTTAGTAAAGACAATATTGATAATGTCTACATGCCTTGCATTCGAGAATCTATCGAATCTCTTAAAAATTTGTTTGATCAACAATTGCACAGTGTTTATGTATACGGTAGCGTAGCCAGAGGTGAGGCGGTTGTATTTAAATCGGACTTAGATCTTATTGCTATGTTTGATGGCCAACTGAGTTCAGTTAAGTTAGCTGAATTAAAGAAAATTGCTGGAGAACTATCTCATAAGTATCGTACTCTGTTTCGTGATGTTGGTATAGCTGTTGCATATTATGACTATACGGTCGACCCCTCTAATTATTATGAAAATGCATTTCTTAAGGAACTTTGTGTTTGTGTATACGGTAAGGATTTAGGGGAGCGATTTGGACCGTATAAACTAACATCAGAGATAGCCATTCGCTTCAATGGTGATATTTATAAGGTTCTTGCTCGAACGTTAAATAGGTTAGAAACAGCTTCTAATGAAGATTTTAAAACAATTTCACAAAACTTTGCTCGTAAACTCATTCGAACATACTATTCAATGGTTATGGCGCGTTCTCAGATTTGGACAACACGACTTCACGACCAATCTGAAGTTTTTATCCACCACTTCCCAGATAAAGAATTTATTATTCGTACCCTGCTAAGTTGGATAGATGAACCGCCTACGGACTTTGAGGTTGTATATGAGTTGTTTAAGATTGAGGGGGAATGGGTGAGCGCGAACTTTGCACATGAAGCCAATATTACTTTTTAAACAATAACGAAGCCCAATCTCCTACTAATAATCCAAGGAAATTGGGCTTTAAAATTTAGTATTATAAACATTTTGATGATGTCGATTGCAAAGGAATCTATTTTCGCATAACTGACAGAACATGATTAATTATTATCGCCAAAAACTCGTATATTCTGCCTTATCTTGAATATTAAATTCAATCATTTTCTCAAGCAATTCATAATTTACTGGCTCATTCCATTTAATTCGAAACAAGCCTTTGGTAGCACTGTAGCCAGCTTGTTTAATTGCATCGGAAAATTGCGAAATGCCTGCTGGTTCAGGTGAAACGCTCAAATGATGCTTCGCTGTAGAAAAGCCGATGATAAATGTGTCATTATGGGTAAACATTGGTGTATTCCATTTGATTTGCTGTTCCAAATTTGGGAATTTATTAGAAACCCACGCCAAAATTTCCTTTGTTCGATCGTGGTGGTCGGGATTATCGATACCTGCTAAATATTTTTCGAAAACTTCCATGTCTTCCTCCTTCATATCAGTGCGGTAGTGCCTTCTTTATGCTCATTCACATTATACAATTCAGGGATATCTCTTACAAGGGAACTAATCATGTCTTGTCGAAGTTCTTATAGAGGAAACCATCTTTATAGATTGGAGTTTATTAAATGAAAAGATTAATAATCATAACTGTCGGTAAAACCCATAGCGGAAAAACTACATTTGCTAGAGAATTGGAACAACGATTGCACAACTCATTGGTAATTGACCAAGATAATCATGCGGAATTCATCAATGCTAATTACAATACTTTATTGCCAAAACAAGGACCAAACACACTTAAGTACGCCATTTCTAAAACAATATTAGATTACGCTGTAGATCAATCCGATTTTCATCTTATCTTAAGCAACGCAAATCGCGGTCTAAAGGGGCGATTGAGTTTACTTGAGTACCTAAAGAACAAAGGGTTCATCAGCATCATCGTTAACTTCGATATTCCGGATTATGTTCTCCGGGAACGCGTTTCTGAAAGTCAACGTAGCACAGCTGTATTTAGAACCGCTTCTACTTTTGAGGAAGTCCTTATTCGACAACAGGCGGAGACCGATAAAGACGGCGTGACTGAACCGACAGAAGACGAAGCAGAATATTTCTTTGAAATTAACAGCTCGGATGAAGTTCAATCTGTTATTCGGGAAATAGTTAAAATCGCGAGACGCTCGTAGCGATAAGGAAGGATGAAGTACAATCCTTCTCCTGTCATTTAAACACAAAAAATAACCCATCCTTGAGTTAGTGGCTCGTAGATGGGTTATCCACTCATTATCATTATAGCGGCTGTAGGGATTTCTAATAATTAACTTTCCCCATTTGTTTCTTCCGTTTTTTCTTTAGATAAAAACCAACCACCTAAAGCAATCAGAAGCATAACTGACCAGAATATTGTTTTCCAAACGCCTCCTTCAACAAAAGCTTGAGAAACAATGTTCACTGATGGATGTGCAAGAGTATGCATTAATAACTTAACTCCGACCCAACCAACTAACAACATTGCGGCTTTTTCAAGACTAGGGCGTTTTGTCAATAACTTAACGAAGAATCCTGCTGCAAACCGAATAACAATTAACCCTGCAATTGCACCTATTACAATAACGATAAATTTAGCGCCGTCCATACCACCAATATCACCCATGGCTGTATCGGGCAAGTCGACGACAAGAGCTACTGCCGCTAAAATAGAATCGACAGCGAATGCGATATCCGCTAGAGCAATTTGAGCAACAGTCATACGATAACTTTTTCCTTTTTTCTCTTTTTCTTCGCCCTTCCTTTTAAATAAGTGTCTTACAGCGATGAATATTAAATACGCAGCTCCAATAGCTTGAACTTGCCAAACATTGTAAAGGAATGAAATGACGAAAATCGCACCAATTCTAAATATAAAAGCCATTAGCAACCCAATATTGATCGCTTTTTTTCGCTGTTCTTCTGGTAAATGCTTTGCCATTATAGCCAAAACTAAAGCATTATCAGCGGATAATAACCCCTCTAAAATAATCAAAATGACTAAAACCCAACCGTACTCTAATAATAAAGATAACTCCATATTACCCTCCGGAAATTAATTTTAAGTAGATTTTGTCCATTGCCTCTTCCTATATTGTCCCCTCATAACCACTCTCTTATTCGGCTCTACTACTGGCAGTAATTATGAAAAAAATCCAAGCAAAAGTTGATCATTTGTCGATATAATCATCCTATAAAGTGCCATTGTAAAGCTCATCCTACATTTGTGAAAATTAACTTTCATTAAATACACCTTAAAGATTCAATTCCTACACACAGGATTCTTTACACTTTCTTTATACTTTTCTAGCCTCATTATTTATACTTGGAACTTATTCTTAACCTATCAACATTGAAAGGGTGACTATGTATGTCCGAAACGATTCTTAAAGCAACGAATGTTTCAAAAATATATGGTAAAGACAAAGTGCTTGATAAAGTATCTATCGAAATTAAACGAGGGATGATCTACGGCTTAATCGGGGAGAATGGCGCGGGAAAATCGACGTTCATGCGTACGATTATGGGGTTAATTACGATTGACGGGGGAGACATCGAGCTGTTTGGGGAAACCGGCATGAAGGGATTGCAACGTGCAAGAAGAAAAATGGGGCAATCCATTGAAACGCCAGCACTTTATCCGGAACTAACAGCTAGAGGGAATCTAAGAGTTCAAGCCGCAAATGGGGGAGTTAGTGAGCGAGAAATCGATGATTTACTTCGTTTAATGAACCTTAGTCATACAGGAAAGAAGAAAGCTAAGAATTTCTCTTTAGGAATGCGTCAACGGTTAGCAATTGCATCAACACTTATCACAAATCCAGAGTTCTTAATATTAGACGAGCCGACAAATGGTCTCGATCCGTCAGGAATAGTTGAAATGCGTGAAATTCTTCAGCGACTGGTGACAGAGCGTGGAATTACCGTCTTACTTTCGAGTCACTTGCTAGATGAGCTTTCACAAATCGCTACACACTATGGTATTTTGCATGATGGAAAAATTATTAATGAACTTTCAAAGGAAGAACTAGCACGTGAAACTCGTCAATACATTGAAATAGAAACAACTGATGTAGAAAAAGCAGTCGTCGTCCTGGATCAAATGGGAATTAAGGATTATGAAGTGATCAATGGAACCGAAATAAATATCTATGAACAATTAGATGATGTTGCGGCAATCAATCATTCGTTAGTCTTAGCTAATGTACGTGTTTCACGGATTGGTACAACAAGACAAAAACTTGAAGATTATTTCTTGCACTTAACAGGAGGAAAACCTAATGCTTAATCTATTAACAGCTGAAAAAATAAAGTTGATTCGAAGTAAAAAATTAGTAATTGCCCTTGGTATTTTACTTTTCCTTCCTATTATGCAAGTCGTGAATAGTCAATTGGAAGTGCATCATGGAAAGGAGCTCATTCAGGCAATTGATACAGTCATCAATGGGGCGACAGGTGTTCTGATGATTGAGAAGAATGGATTGACTGTTTTACTGGTCATGAGCGCGTTTATTAGCTTCTTTATTGGTGAAGAATTCCAAAATGGAACGATTCGAAATGCGTTGTCTTTAGGTCGGAGTCGCATGCATTATTATTTATCGAAATTAGTGATTGCTGCACTATTCTCCCTTGTTGGCTTAATTGCAATGTCTGTAATTGGAATGATTAGCTTTACAATAGTGTTTGGATTTGGTGAAATTGCGGAGATTAACAATTATTTTAGCTATGCATTAAAAACTTTCAGTACGCTTTATTTATTAATTTTGGCAAATGTATCTATTTATGTGATGATTAGTTTTCTAACGAAAAATAGTAGTATCTCATTAATTTGGAGTTTTCTTTATACAATTGCAACAGGATTTCTTCCTGGAATTTTCCAGCAAACCGAACATTTTAAACATGTCACATACTGGTTTTCTGAATCATTCTTATTCTACTCAGATTTTGCAAAACCAGCGGATATCGCTCAATTTCCTCAGATGGTATTAGTCAGTCTCATCACGATTATGATATCATCAACTTTAGGAATATTTTTGTTTAAACGAACAGACATAAAGTGAAACACTTCAAATTAAAGTAGGTCGATAGCTATGGTAACGATATTAATTATTGAAGATGATATTGCAATTCATTCACTTATTAAAGAAGCATTAGTTTTAAATGGTTTCAATACCTTAAGTGCATACTCAGGAACTGAAGGGAAATTGCTATTTGAACAAAATCAGGTAGATATAGTCCTTTTAGATTTAATGCTTCCAGGGATGGATGGAGAAGAGTTTCTTCTTGAAATCCGGCGCAACTCAACGATTCCAGTGATGGTGATCTCTGCAAAAAGTGACCAAGATTCGAAACTGGAACTTTTGACGAATGGGGCAGATGATTACATTACAAAACCATTTGATGTCAAAGAACTCCTTTTACGCATAAACATTCAGCTACGTCATGCAAAAAAGGCTCCAATTAGCGAAATGAAAGAAATTCATTACAAGAATATCAGTGTAAATTTAGATACGCGCGAAGTGAAGTCCGGTGACCAAACGCTTCATTTCACTGGACGCGAGTACGCAATCTTACTTCTATTTCTAGAGAATCCAAAAAAAGTCTTCAGTCGCGCCAATATTTATGAAAGTGTTTGGAATGAACCATTTTTTAATAGCGACAATACCATTAATATGCATATTAGCAATTTGCGAAATAAGCTCAGCACAGATGATACAAACTACATTAAAACTGTATGGGGCATAGGCTTTAAATTTGATTAAAGAAAGGAGCGTGAATGTTATGTGGGGATGGATAGTTGTCTTCATAGCATTGGCGCTTCTTTTATATATATACTTCTTAAAGCGAGAAATGCGGAAATTGAAACATGAAATCAAAGAGATTCCGACTCGTGCTAGCTTCGGCAGTAGGCTATCTCTTGATCTTCGTGATAAGGCATTGATGGATTTAGTTGATGAATTAAATCAAATGATCGATGCATTTGAAGGGAAAAATCGTCAAGCAAAACAGATGGAAGAGAACGTGAAGTTATCCATCGCCGGACTCTCCCATGATTTACGAACACCACTTACGTCGATCAATGGTTATGTCCAACTTTTAAATGAAACCACAGATGAAACGAAGAGAATACACTATTTAAGGATTATCGAACACGCTGTCAAACGTCTGATGGAAATGACCGATCACTTTTATGACTTAGCACGCATTGAAACGAACCAAAAAGAAACCGTTTTATCTTCAATATCTCTCTCAAACTTAGTTGAAGAAACCTTCTTATCTTTTTATGAACAATTCGAAGAGAAGAATATTCAACTTCAATTTCCTGAACAAATAAATGGCAGTCAAATTATTGCTGACCAGTTCATGCTTATACGCGTCATCCAAAATGTCGTTCAAAATATACTTCGTTATGCTAAAAGTAAAGCAGTTATCAACTACAGGAATGAAGGCGACTATCTAATTTTTAGCATTAAAAACGACATCAAACCGGATAGTAAAATAGCGGTGGAAAAAGTGTTTATGCGTTTCTATACAGAAGTCACTAGTAGAACGAACACCGAAGCAAGTGGGTTGGGCCTTTATCTGTCTAAAAAGTTAGTTGAAAAGATGGAAGGGAAAATGGATGCAGAGTTAAATGGAAATTGGTTCATACTTAAAATACAGCTTCCCATTGGTAGCAATAAGGAAGGATGAAGAAAGGTGGGTACCTGTGCACGACGCAGTTATGACAATTCGCGATTGTGAATAAAAAACCAAAAAGGTATCGACAAAGCCTTACACAGTCGATACCTCTTTTTATTTTATGCAATTGTAGTGTATTTTTGGAATAGTTTCTTGCACAGGTACCTAAAAAGGGTACCTAAAAAGAAAAGTGTTTTATGGCACGAATTGAATAATCTAAGATTTTTCCTGGAAAACCCATTGTTGAAGGGGGTGTTGGTATTTTTTCATCATCCAGCCTAAGATCTTTCCGATAAAGTATGCGGCGGCTAACGTTCCGATTCCGATTGAGCCAAATGAATGAATGAAAATTAAACAAACAGCACCAGCTATACCAACGTTGATTAAATCACTTATGATTTTTGCTTTGCCAAAATTCCATTTAAATCGTTCACTAATAACAAATGTTAGTGCATCGTAGGGCATTAATGGAAGTTTTGCTGTGAAGTAATTTAATAATCCAATGGATATAATGAATAAACTTATGATTAAAAAAATGTATCGATTGATGAGTGTTTCAGGTGTTGGGAATAATTGTATTATAAATAATGTAGCATCCATAAAGAATCCGTATAAAAATGAAATTATTAGTTGTAGCATAAATTCTTTCATGTTGATCTGTTTACTTATAATTGCTTGAATAATAATAAATAATATATTTGCAATCACCGTTGTCATCCCTATTGATAATCCCGCTGTTAATGTAAATGCATATGCGAGTGAAGATACGGGGGATACACCAAGTCCGGCTTGAATGGAGAAGCTAACGCCAAGAGATAGAACAAACAAACCGATAATATAAACAAACAGACGCTTCATTGTTACATTCATGTGATTCATAAGATCCTTCGCTTTCTAATGATAAACTTTATTACATAATCATAACATCGAATTTGGGAAAAAACATAAAATGAAGGTTTAAAGCGTGAATTCACCACTTGTTTACGTGTGTTTTAATGATGAACAGCAGGGAATAACAAATGCTTGATATCTAACTTTCATAATTGTTTGGTGCGCCAGTATGATTTTTTCACTTTAAAGTCTAGCAAAACGATAGGAATAATATAGATTGGTCTGCTATGATAGAAACTATCAATGAATGGACAATAGAAGAATTGGAAGGATGAGTTATATGCAAGTTGTAAACAATATCGCTGAATTAATCGGAAAGACACCCCTCGTAAGGTTAAACACGCTTCCAGATACAAAAGGGGCTGCTGTCTATGTGAAGCTCGAATTTTTTAATCCGAGCCGAAGTGTGAAAGACCGGGCCGCCTACAATATGATTGTGGAAGCGGAAAAAAGTGGAAAGCTGAGGGAAGGCTCAACAATCATAGAGCCTACTTCTGGAAACACAGGGATTGGACTTGCGATGAATGCTGCCGCCAGAGGCTATAGGTCGATTTTAGTCATGCCTGATAATGCAACGAGTGAACGCATTAATTTAATGAAAGCATATGGCGCGGAAGTTGTTTTAACCCCAAGTGAAGAAAGAATGCCTGGTGCTATTGCAAAAGCAAATGAATTAGCTGAACAGATTGAAAATAGTTTTATACCGATGCAATTTGAAAACGCGGCCAATCCGGATGTACACCGGACGACGACGGCAATTGAAATTATTGAAGCCATGCAATCAATTGGAAAAACGCTGACCTCATTTGTTTGTACGTCAGGTACGGGTGGAACCGTAACTGGGACTGGAGAGACACTAAAAAAATACGACGAAAAAATCACGGTACATGTCGTGGAGCCGGCGGGATCGCCCGTCTTATCGGGAGGGAAACCGGGAAAGCATAAGCTTGTCGGAACAAGCCCAGGATTCGTACCGCCGGTTCTGAATACGGACATCTACGACGAAATATTTCAAGTTAAAGATGAGGCGGCGTATGGTGTCGTAAGAAGAATTGCCGCGAATGAAGGAATTCTCATTGGTCCTTCGGGAGGGGCGTCCGTGTATGCAGCCTTAGAAGTTGCCAAACGTTTAACTCCCACCGATACAGTTGTTTGTATTGCGCCCGATTCCGGAGAGCGTTACTTATCCAGCGATTTGTTTCAATCGTAAAAACAGTAAACCTTCTGCTTATGAAATATAAGCAGAAGGTTTTTTAGTGCGCCCAGCATGGGCGTAATCTATAGGGTGCAAGTCCCGAACTGTGAAGGTAGAAGTAACAGTTAGCTTAACGCAAGGGTGTCCATGGCGACGTGGAATCTGAAGGAAGCGAGCGGCAAACCTCCGGTCTGAGGAATACGAACTTCATATAAGGCTAAGTACAATTGGGTGAGTTTGCTAAACAAAACAAAGCCCTTTCTACCGAAGGTTGTACGGAGTAAATGAAGCAGATAGGTGGAGGGAAAGATTACGTTCTTACCTGGGGAGGTCTGATTGATACGCCAAGTACACTTGGTAACCTATCTAGTGATGGATAGCTGAGCAATCAGAAGTCAGCAGAGGCTATAGTACCATTCAAACTCGAGAAGAATGGGAAGGGCTGAACAATTAAGAGAGAACAAAATCTTGGCATTCAGTGACCTGCGATGAACACAGATAACCGATAAGGCATACTTGATGGAGGAAGTGGTGAATCCCACGGGGGACTTCAAGATGGTGGAGCAGAACTGGCATAAGAAGAAGCTTTGTTCACGGAAAGAGGCATAACAAATGTTGATGGAACGAATACTGTCAAAGGAAAATCTGCTTTCTGCCCTGAAAAGGGTAGAACGGAATAAAGGAAGTCATGGTGTCGATGAAATGCGCGTACAAAACCTACGAACGCATATCGTAAATCACTGGGAACCCATCAAGATGGAGCTTCTTAAGGGTGACTATGAACCACAACCCGTTCGCAGGGTCGAAATCCCGAAACCTGACGGCGGTGTGCGTCTACTAGGAATCCCAACTGTGATGGATCGTTTCATTCAACAAGCAATTGCCCAAATATTAACTTCTGTGTATGACCCGATGTTCTCAGACCATAGTTATGGTTTCCGTCCAAAACGGAGTGCCCATGACGCTGTTAGGAAAGCAAAAGGTTATTTAACAGAAGGTAATCGATGGGTAGTCGATATAGACTTGGAGAAATTCTTCGATAAAGTAAACCATGACAGGCTTATGGGGACACTTGCGAAACGAATTCAAGACAAACGTCTACTTAAGTTAATCCGTAAATACTTAAAGTCTGGGATTATGATTAACGGTATTGTATCAGCTAGCGAAGAAGGGACACCGCAAGGTGGTCCACTTAGTCCGCTCTTATCTAATATTGTCCTTGATGAACTGGATTCTGAATTGGAGAAAAGAGGTCACAAGTTTGTTCGTTACGCTGATGACTGTAATATCTATTTGAAAACAAAGAAGGCAGGAAGCCGTGTCATGAATTCAGTAACTTCATTTATAGAAAAGAAGCTTAAGTTGAAAGTTAATCTAGATAAGTCGGCCGTTGACCGACCTTGGAAGAGGAAATTCCTCGGATTTAGTTTCACTTTTCACAAAGAACCAAAGGTTCGAATCGCTAAAGAAAGTTTGCAGCGAATGAAGAATAAAATCCGTGAAATTACATCAAGGAAGAAACCTTGTCCGTTGGCGTATCGAATTAAGAAACTTAATCAATACCTAATGGGTTGGTGCGGTTACTTCGCATTGGCAGATACGCCAAGCGTCTTCAGAAACTTTGATTCATGGATTCGAAGAAGACTCCGAATGTGTATGTGGAAAGCTTGGAAATTACCCAAAACCAAAGTGAGAAAACTTACTGGATTAGGCATTCCGAAAGGAAAGGCTTATGAGTGGGGGAACACACGGAAAAGTTATTGGAGGATTTCTAACAGTCCGATATTACACAGAGCCCTTGATAATTCCTACTGGAATCATCAAGGGCTCAAAAGTCTATCATCACGTTATGAAGTTTTGCGTAATCAACCTTAATTGAACCGCCGTATACCGAACGGTACGTACGGTGGTGTGAGAGGTCGGGAGTTAATCACTCCCTCCTACTCGATTTGTTTTAATACTTTTAGAAAATAGTTGACAATGTATATAAGTATAGTAGATTATGTATTAACACATAAATTCTTATTGAATTAGTAGGGATTAATAACGGAAGGGGAAATCGTGGTGTATTTAACGATCGATGGCATAGAAAAAAGTTTTCCTCATCAACAAAAAGGGCAAGTGAAGGTCCTTGATAATATCAATTTAGAAGTGGAAAAAGGACAGTTTGTATCTATTGTTGGTCCATCGGGATGTGGAAAATCGACATTGCTTTATTTGGTTGCTGGGTTGGAAAAAGCAGACAAAGGAGAAATTCGGATTGCTGGAAAAAAAGTAGCTGGAGCAGGGCCAGAGCGCGTCGTAGTATTTCAGGAAGACGGATTATTTCCATGGTTAACAGTCCTTGATAACGTCACATACGGGTTACTTTTAAAAGGTATGCCTAAAACGCAAGCAGAGAAAAAAGCATTGGACATGTTGAAAATGGTCCATTTAAGTAACTATACCAATGCCCATCCTCATCAGTTATCAGGAGGGATGAAACAACGTGTCTCTATCGCAAGAGCACTCGTTATGGAGCCAGATATTTTATTGATGGATGAACCATTCGCAGCTTTGGATGAGCAAACAAGAATGGTGTTGCACAATGAGTTAATAGAAATTTGGAAAAAAACGCAAGTGACGATATTATTCATTACGCATAACATTCGGGAAGCAGTTCTTTTATCTGAAAGAATTATTGTTTTTGAAACACGTCCAGGAAAAATCAAAGCAACTTTTTCTTCAAATACAATGAAGGACGGCATTATGCCGAACGATATAATGTTTCATTTGGAACAGCAAATATTAGCTTCATTACAAGATGAAATAGAGAAGGTGTTAAAGGAGGAAATGGGGGATGACTACATTTTTAAGACGGGTTCTCTTCATCGTGATTCTAGCGGTGATATGGGAAGTCACATCTAGGTTTTCTAGCTTACCTGATTTTATGTTTCCAAGTCTTACCCAAGTTCTTAAGACGCTTTTCACTGGTATCGTAAATGGGCAAATTACGGTTGCAATTGTTAAAAGTATGAGTCGATTACTTATTGGATTTTCAGTTGCAATACTACTTGGACTTACTTTAGGTTATCTCATCTGGCGTTTTAAATTGGTGGAAGACACACTTGGATTTCTTGTCACTGCATTACAATCAATTCCGAGCATTGTATGGTTTCCACTCGCAATTATTTGGTTTGGATTAAATGACTTTTCAATTCTCTTCATCGTTACAATTGGCGCGACGTGGACAATGACGATTAGTGCGACGAGCGGCTTTAAAAATGTCCCGACACTTTATCAACGAGTAGCCAAAACATTAGGATCAAACGGCCTGCATTTTTTACGAACCGTTATTTTACCAGCATCTGTTCCTCAAATCATATCGGGATTACGAATCGCCTGGGCATTTTCATGGCGAGCATTAATGGCGGGTGAATTGCTTGGCTCTGGAGGTGGCCTTGGACACTTACTGGAAACGGGTAGATCACTTGGTCAAATGGATTTAGTCATTTCAGTGATGATTATCATAGGCATCATTGGCACCATTATGGACAATTTTGTCTTTCTAAGGCTTGAGAAAAGCGTACAAGTAAAATGGGGAATTAGCCAGTGAAAATTACTTTTCATATCAAAGGGAGAGAATCGAATGAAACGCAAACAAATTTTATTAGTACTTATTTCATTACTTTCACTAAGTATAATAACGGCATGTGGACAGGGTGAAAAAGGAGCAAAAGGGAGTAAAGAAGTGAACATCGGCTATTTTCCAAACTTAACACATATCGCCACCATCGTTGCTTTGGAAAATGACTATTTTGCCGAAGCATTCGGAGAGGATATTATGATTAATACGAAAACAGTTAGTAACGGCGGTTTATTTATGGAGGCAATGGCGACGAAGTCAATCGACGTTGGAACAGTTGGACCCGGCCCGCTGCTAAATATTTATGTGAAAGATCCGAGGTATCATATTATATCGGGAGCAGTAAATGGAGGCGCTGTGCTCGTGGCAAGTAAGCACAGCCATATTAAAGATTTAGCCGATTTGGATGGAAAGAAAGTAGCGATACCCGTAATCGGAAGCACACAAGATGTGATGTTACGTAAAGCGCTAAATGACGTTGGTTTAAAACCAACATCAAATGGGGGAACGGTTGAGTTATTTGCTGCTGCACCAGCTGATACAGCAACGCTTTTCATTCAAAAATCAGTTGATGCCACGGCAACACAAGAACCATGGGGCTATATTTTGGAAACACAAGCGGAAGGTGAGTTACTACTAGATTGGGAAACTTTTGCTTGGGGGAAAGAATCAACGAATACGGTTGTTGCAGCAAGTAAAAACTTTATAGAAAATGAAGCTTTTATGAGCGCTTATTTGACAGCTCATATAAAAGCGGTTCAATTTATCGAACAAAATCCTGAAGAAAGCCAAGAGCTTGTCATTAAACATATAAAAGACTTAACAGGAAAAGAAATCGATAAAGAGGAATTAAAAGTGGCATTTAGCCGACTAGAAGTAACAACAGCCGTGAACGAACAAGTCATACAAGAAATGGCGGATATTAGCAAAGAAGCAGAATATGTCACAAGTAATGACATTGAAGGAATGATTCAACTAGATCAGTTGCATTCACTTGAGAAAAAGTAATAAAAGAGATAATTACTTGGGGTATTGGTTGTTTAGTATCTAAGAGCAAACCCATTGGCGGTTTGCTCTTTATTAATATGCTTGTTTTAATAAATAAAATGTAAGCAGGACTCTTGAAAGTCAAAGATAGTCAGTGTATAATAAATGTATAGTCAAAGATAGTCAAAGTCAGACACGGTATATATTCAAAATTACTAAGGAGGAAACATATATGAAATGTCAACTATGTGGTCAAAATGGAGCAACGATGAATCTGAGACTTCGGATGAATCAGCAAAATATGCAAGTGAACATGTGTCATACATGTTTCGGGCAAATTCAAGGACAATTGAATGCAGGCAAGATGCCGTCATTTGGTAACGAGGGAAATCAGTTTTTCCAAGCTAACGGCGGAGGACAGGCACGAACACAGACACAACAGGTAGATGAAAATCAAAGTAATGGTTTGTTAGATCAGTTAGGAAAAAATATTTCAAACGACGCTAGAGAAGGACTAATTGATCCGGTTATCGGACGCGATCAAGAAGTGAAGCGCGTGATTGAAACTTTAAATAGAAGAAATAAAAACAATCCGGTGTTAATCGGTGAACCTGGTGTCGGTAAAACAGCGATTGCCGAAGGGCTTGCAGTGAAAATTAACGAAGACGATGTACCTGTTAAACTGCTGAACAAAGAAGTGTACTTGTTAGATGTCGCTTCACTTATCAGCAATACAGGTATTCGCGGCCAGTTTGAAGAAAGAATGAAGGAATTAATCGAAGAACTTCAAACACGGACAGATGTTATTTTATTCATCGATGAAATTCACTTGCTTGTAGGTGCAGGACAGACTGAAGGCTCGCAAATGGATGCCGGAAACATTTTGAAACCGGCGTTAGCACGTGGCGGCTTGCAACTTATCGGGGCGACGACGTTGAAAGAATATCGTCAAATCGAAAAAGATGCTGCACTTGAACGTCGATTCCAACCTATTATCGTCAACGAACCTTCTGCAGAAGATACGATTAAAATCCTAAACGGGATAAAAGATCGTTACGAAGACTTCCATGAAGTTCGATATTCAGATGAAGCGGTACAAGCTTTTGTAACCCTGTCTGAGCGCTATATTCAAGACCGCTTTTTACCGGACAAAGCGATTGATTTGATGGATGAGGTCGGGTCACGTTTAAATCTTGAACATGTGGCAGGCGACTCTGTCTCAATCGAAACCCGTTTGAATGAAGTTATTGGGGAAAAAGAAGCGGCAGCAGACGCGGAAGATTATGAAAAGGCGGCAAATTTACGCCATGAAGAAATTAAATTAAGAAAACAATTGGAAGACGCTAAGCAAAGTGGGGAAGCCGGAAAAGTTGAAGTTTCTGTCTCTGATATTGAATTGATTGTAGAAGAAAAAACAGGGATTCCTGTGACGAAACTACAAGCGGCAGAACAAGCAAAAATGAAAGGCATCGCTGAAAATCTTGGGAAAGAAGTTATTGGTCAAGAGGAAGCGGTCGATAAAATCGCTAAAGCGATTCGTCGTAGCCGTGCTGGACTTAAATCCAAGACGCGTCCAATCGGATCTTTCTTATTTGTTGGTCCTACGGGCGTCGGTAAGACGGAAATTACAAAAGTCTTGGCTGAAGAATTATTCGGTTCACGCGACACATTAATTCGACTTGATATGAGTGAATATATGGAGAAACATGCGGTGTCAAAAATTATCGGTTCACCTCCAGGCTATGTAGGTCATGAAGAAGCCGGTCAATTGACAGAACAAGTTCGTCGTAAACCGTATTCAATTATACTTCTTGACGAAATTGAAAAAGCGCATCCTGACGTACAAAATATGTTCCTGCAAATTATGGAAGACGGCCGTTTAACAGATTCACACGGGCGCACTGTCAGCTTCAAAGATACAGTCATCATTATGACAAGTAACGCCGGGACAGGCGACAGAAAAGTAAGCGTCGGGTTCAATCAAACTGAACATGAATCGGTTACTACGCTTGAAACATTAGGCAATTATTTTAAACCTGAGTTTCTCAACCGTTTCGATGCGATTGTATCGTTCAATGAATTGACAGAAGAAAACTTACTAGAAATCGTCGACTTGATGCTTGTAGATTTACAAGAAACAATCGAAGAAAATGATATAAACATTACGATTTCGGATGAAGCAAAACAAGCATTAGTCAAACTAGGCTATGATAAACGCTTCGGGGCTCGACCACTTCGTAGAGTAATTCAAGACAAAATCGAAGATCCATTAACAGATTTAATTTTGGAAGAAGAAAGCGTTGAAAAAGTCCATGTCGATGTAATCGAAGAAGAAATTGTTGTTACAAAAGTATAAGAAAACGATAAAAACCACTGAAGAATTTTTCAGTGGTTTTTTAATTCATTTTTTTAATAGAGGCAACTGCACGATCGCTTGCGTAGTTCAAATGGGAAACCTGAACACTCACAATGATACTGCTTATTGATTTCTGCAAAAAGGGTTTTACCCTTCCTGTATAGTCTTCCAAAGACCTGCACTCATAGCTTCTAGGAAGGAGAGCAACATACTTGCAAACAGTTTTGGCCGGTGAATCATCTTCTGCAGGAATTTCTTCAATAACTTCTAATGCAATCGTTCTTCTTTTATATTTCTTAAAATTTTTATTATTTGATAAAAACGTCACAACACCGCTTGCATAAATCATTTATTTCACCCTACATTGTTATTTTCGGTTGACTAATCATTAATTTTATTTAGTAATTCTAAGCTACTATTACCTCCATGTTAACATGAATAACCTATTAATATAAAACTTCCGTGCTAATTAACAGAGTGAAAAACAGCTGACAAAAAGCGGATTGTCTATTACCAAGGACAATCCGCTTTTGTATTGAACACTTTTTCAACCTTCTTCTTCCACAATAACCGCGCGACCTTTGAGTTTCAACAACATCGGAATCAAGAGCCATGCCGCAGCTGCAATAATGAAAACAAGTGATAGGGGCTTTGTGAAAAAGATGATGAAATCGCCGTTTGAAATCGTTAATGCTCGGCGCATATTGTTTTCAATCATCGGTCCTAAAACCAGTGCCAATACTAATGGAGCGACTGGATAATCGTGTTTCGATAATAGATAGCCGACGACACCGCACCCAAGGAGTAAGTATAAATCGAATGTCGTGTATTGAACGGCGTATACTCCGAAAAAGGAAATAGCCACAATGATTGGCAATAAATATTTCTTAGGCGTTTGAATGACCTTTGCGAACACCCGAACGAGCGGCATGTTCAAGACTAACAGCATCAAATTGCCGATAAACATACTTGCGATAAGTCCCCAAGCAACTTCGGGATGTTCATCGAAAAGTAGGGGACCCGGTTGAATATTGTACATGATGAGCGCGCCCATCAAAATGGCAGTTGTACCGGATCCAGGGATTCCCAATGTCAGTAAAGGAATCATTGCGCCGCCCGAAGCCGCGTTATTAGCAGATTCAGGACCAGCTACTCCGGCGATATTTCCTTTTCCGAAGCTTTCAGGGTTTTTGCTGAATTTCTTCTCTGTCATATAGGAGAAGAAGGAAGCAAGTGTCGCGCCGGCACCCGGAAGTACTCCGATAAAAAATCCGAGTAGGGAACCGCGTACAATCGGCACCGTGCTGTCTTTCATATCTTGTTTCGTTGGAAGAATGCGATTGATTTTCGCAATTGCTCCGTCCTCGCCGTCGCGTTCCAAAACCGTTTTAAATACTTCACCGAGTGCAAACAGCCCGACGGCAATCGTTAAAAATTCCAAACCGGAAAAAAGAATCGGTTGATTGTATGTGAAACGTGCTATTCCAGAAACAGCATCAATGCCGATTGTTCCGAGTATAAGTCCGAAAACTGTCATCATTAAAGCTTTGGTCATCGACTTTCCAGCAAGTCCGCTTACTGCGGCCAACCCCAAGAGCATCAAAGAAAAATACTCCGCTGGACCAAATTTTATAGCGACATTGGAAAGCGGTTCAGCTAATAGAACAAGACCGATTAGTGAAACGATTCCGGCGCAAAACGATCCGATTGCAGCAATTGCCAATGCAGCTCCCGCACGTCCTTGTCTAGCCATTTGATAACCATCAAGGGTCGTGACAACGGAAGATGATTCACCAGGTGTGTTCAACAAGATTGACGTCGTGGAACCCCCATACATAGCTCCGTAATAAACCCCCGCAAGTAAAATAATCGAACTGGCAGCGGCCGCGCTTGTCGGCATGCCTGACGTGATTGTTGCGGTAACCGGAATGAGAAGGGCGACCCCGCTCATCGGACCGATTCCCGGCAAAACACCCACAGCCGTTCCGATTACGACCCCGACTAACGCAAATAATAAATTTTGCCATTGAAAAGCGATGGAGAATCCATCAGCTAAAAATTGTAATGTGCTCATAGCGTAACTCCTTTCGCCTTAAAGTCCAGGGAATCCGGGCAATGAGCCGCCGAGAAATTCCGCAAAGAAATAATAGACACCAACTGAAAAAACTGCTGCGATAATAATGGTAGGCACCATTCGTCCACGTTCCATCGTTTGAAATGCAATCAGTAAGAATATGAATGTCGAGATGATGTAGCCAATCTTCTCGAGTAAAAATGCATATAAAATTGCACTGACTAAGATAATGATAAATTTTTTATACTGAAGCTTTTCCGTGGATGCGGCATCAGATTTATACTTAAACGTTTCGTAAAGCAATCGCAAACTTAATAGAAGTAGAATGACGCCCAACCACATTGGGAAAATCTTTGGTCCCACCGACGACCCGTAGGCGCTATCCGGAATTCTTTGACTTTCAATGACAACTAAAAGACCAATCAGTAAAAAGGCGATGCTGGCATATCGATCGAACGTTTTACTCATAGTCTTTACACCTCCCTAAAAGAAAAGGCGGCCGCCAAAGCCGCCCGTACTACTGTTATTTTTCCATGCCAAGTGCTGTTAACAATTCAACAATCACTTTGTCTTGATCTTCCAAATAGGAAGTGAAATCTTTGGAATTGCGGTATTCGCTTTCCCAACCGTTTTTCTCCAATTCCGCTTTCCATTCATCTGTTTTAGTCATCTCTTCAAGTTTCACGCTCCAATAATCAAAAGCTGCATCGGACATTTCTTTTGGACCGAACAATCCACGCCAAATCGTGAATTCTGCGTCAATGCCTTCTTCTTGGAATGTAGGAACTTCTGATAAATCACCGCTAAGACGTTCGGATGAGCTGACTGCAAGTACTCGAACATCACCGGATTTCACATACTGACCGATAGCGGATGCATCTGTCGCGATAACATCTGCATTGCCACCGAGAAGTGCTGCAACTGCTTCGCCTCCGCCGTCATAAGAAACATATTTGACGGTTTTCGGGTCAAGTCCGTATTTGAAAGCAGGGAGAACACCGACTAGATGATCCATAGATCCTGGGGCAGAACCTCCCGCAAGTGTTACTGATTTCGGGTCCTTTTTGATGGCTTCCAGAACATCTTTCAATGTTTTAAATTCTGAATCCGCTTTCACCACAATCGCACCGTAATCACGCGTTAATTGTGCCAAAGGCGTTGTATCTTTGTAGCCGTAAGGACTGTTACCTTCAGCTTTGTTGTTGTTAATAAGAATCGGTGGCGATTTAACAAGAAGGGCGTAATCATTTTTTACTTCTTTCGTTGCATATTCCGCCATGTAAACCGCGCCGCCACCGCCCGGTTTGTTTTCAACTGTTATTGACTTGTCGATTAATTTCGTGTCGTTCATTGTTTTGGCAATCGCTCGAGCGGTTAAATCCCATCCGCCGCCTGCCCCTGAAGGCGCAATGATTGTCATGTTATTCTTCGGGTAGTCGGGTGAAGCGCTTTCACCGGATTCCGAACATGCCGCGAGACCAAGTGTTAGCATACCTGTTAAAGCCACCGCTGTGAGTTTCTTCCACATCTTCTACTTATCCCCCTTATAATTAAAAAATTGATGACAGCGTTTTTAACGCCTGTCATCAATCTATCAGAAGATTAACAGAATTCGAAGTTTACGAGAATAAGTTCGATAATGTGCGTAAACATCATTTTGTTCATACTGTTCACGGCTGCTTTTTAATTAAATATCTTCTTTCAGGTCGTCCGACGGAACCGTAGAGAAGCTCGGTGAATGCGCGTTTCTCAGAAACTAGGTATTCCAGGTAACGCCGAGCGGTCGAGCGGCTTACGCCTATTTCCAATCCGAGCATTTCTGCCGTAATTCCACCTTCAATATTTTTAATATGATTGACGACCTTTTCTTTTGTTATCGGATCGATTCCTTTTGGGGGACTAGCAGGATGTGCTTGCGGTGTGTCCGAACTGGTTTGATTCCACAGAAGTTTAATTGAATCTTCCTGCATGACACCTTCACCTAAAAGCGTGTTCCGCTTGCTTTTGTATGAGAGTAAGCTGTCCTTAAATCGATCAAATGTAAGCGGTTTTAATATATAATCGACAACGCCGCGGCGAAATGCTTTTTTGACAATATCAATCTCGGCGGCCGCTGTGATGAAAATAATATCTGTTTCCGGGCTATTGTCATGGATGAACATCATCAATTCCGTGCCAAGCATATCGGGAAGATAGACGTCCAATAAAACAAGATCCGGCATCAAGGCCGATACCCAATCTTTGGCTTCCTCGCCCGTATGCGCAGAACCGATAACAGTGAAACCTTCAATTTTCTCAATGAAGCGGCGGTGGATGTCAGCAATCCGTTTATCATCTTCGATAATAAGAATTTCAATTGGATGAGTCACTCATAAAACCTCCTTTTGGAATAGAAATAATGAATAATGCGCCACCTAAATCACCTTTTTCCAATGTGATCGACCCGCCAAGATTTTTCACGCTTTCCGCCACTTTCATCAGTCCGTATCCTCGGTTTTCATGGCTTTTGGTCGAAATTTTTTCTTCAAATAGGACGTCTTCAACCTCAGGTGCTAGTCCATGCCCCGAATCTTCAATCTCTATTAGTATTTCTTCACCATTATCCATGATAAAGATGCGAATCATGCGCATTTCTTCGGGAAGCAATTCGACGGCTTCTAAAGCGTTCGTGACGAGATTTCCTATGATTGAAACAAAATGATTTTTATCCAAATGCTTTGGAACTTTTTCCAAAGAACTGTCTTCATCGAGCAGGAACCGGACCTTCAGTTCTTTTGCGCGGTTGAAGAACCCGATAACAATTCCTCCAAGAAAAGGATCCTGCAACCGCTTCGTCACGAATTGGATAAGTGACTGATGCTCTGCCGTTTCCACATGGATCAAGCTTAGTGCCTCGTCTAATGAATTCAGTTGAATAAGACCCGAAATCGTATATAAAAAATTATTGTATTCATGCGTTTGCGCTCGAAGTGCCTCTGTGTATCGTTTCACTTGTGATAATTCCATCGCAAGACGGTCAATGTCCGATTGCAAACGGAAAGTTGAAACTGCCCCGACGACTTGCTCACCGATGTGAATCGGAATACGATTGACAATCACTTTTTTGCCGCGAATTTCCATCGGCCAATCGAGATGCCGTTCTCCGACTTCAAGCACTTTTGGAAGCAAGGAGTTTGGGAGAACATCCTGAATATGCTTACCGATTAATTCAGTCTGATTGGGAAGGGAAAGAGTCTCATATGCAGCGGCGTTAACGGTCGTAATATTGCCCTTAGCGTCTACCATGATAATTCCTTCTCGAACAGACTCAATCAGCGCATTCCGTTCCGTGAATAAATTCGCGATTTCGGCGGGTTCAAGATTAAATAATTCTTTTTTTATATTTCGAGCTAAGACGCCCGAGCCAATTACTCCGATGGCAATCGCTATTAGCACAATGACGGCAATATTATCGGCGTACTGGAAAAACATGGAGGAAATATCATCTTTTAAGAAGCCGACTGAAACAACCCCGATAATCGTTCCGTCATCTCCGAAAACCGGTGTTTTTCCGCGCAAGGCGGCTCCAAGCGTTCCCGTTGCCTCGGAGATATAAGATTCTCCCAAAACGAGAGCGCGTTCATTATCATCACCGACCATTTTTTGACCAATTCGTTCAGGAACAGGGTGAGCATACCGAATGCCTTCGCTATTGCCAATGACGACATACTCAGCCCCAGTTTTTTGGCGTATCGCTTCCGCAATGGGTTGCAAAGCCTTCGATGGATTTGGTTGTTCAAATCCCGCACGGACATCCGGGCGATCAGCCGCCGTTTTCGCGATGCTTAATGCACGGTCCCCAATCTGTTGTTCAATGCCATTTGACATCGTAAAATAAAAGGAAACCCCGATAATAATTGCAACCACAGAAACGAATAGGGCGCCATATAAGAAAATACGAGATTGTAAGGATCTAGGTTTCATTCTGCTCAACTCACCACCATCAATATGTATTAATAATAAACAAATACGCTTTCTTATATAATACACTATTGTCAATAGGGGGAATGGTTAGATTCATAATAATTCAAAAAAGCCTTTGTGCGATAGATGATAGTCTCAAAATCTGTCAGGACTACCATCTGCCGCAAGAGAAGAATGTTTGCATTTTCATATAATGATAAAGCAAACGTGCATGCCTTCCTTGTTGGGTATTGGAATTTAGTTCATAACGCAGTCGATTAAGAAATTCTTGATCGCATTCACATGGACGACCGCCTTTGCGGTAACAATCATCATGGGCTTTGCAAGCTGCATCGACTTCATTTATAGGTGCACCAGGTCCATTGCAACCAGGCCCGCACCAGTTATAGCCCGGTAAGACACAAAAACGGAATCTATTGTTTCTCCGTGACATTATTAAAACCTCCTTTTACATTAAGATATTCATATAGGAAACATATTGTATCAGCTGCCACCTATTTATCAGTAGGAATTGTGGTAATATGGAGATGATGTGGAATGTTAAGTGAATGGGAGAGTGTTAGCTTTGTTAACAGTTGGAAATATGATGAAACAAAATGCGCTGAAATTCAAAGACAAGCCCGCAGTTATATTTCAAAATAAGACAAATACTTATAGTGAATTAAATGAACGTGCGAACCAACTCGCAAATGCTTTTATTGAACGGGGTTATGAAAAAGGCGATAAAGTAGCCGTTTTGATGAAGAATCATGCGGCGTATGCAGATATTATTGTAGGTCTATCGAAAATCGGTGTTGTCATTGTGCCTATGAACTATCGATTAGTTGGACCCGAAATTGAGTACATACTACAAAACTCAGATAGTAGGGGGCTCATTCTTACTTCAGAGTATGTCGAAGAAGTAAGTTCACTAGAATCAGTTCTTCCGCAACTAGACACAATTCTTGTAGTTGGTGAAAAGGCAAATGATCAAATGATTGGTTATGAAGATTTTATTTCAGAAGCAAAAAAACATGAACCAACAATATCAGTTTCCGAGGATGATATATTTTATATTGGCTATACATCTGGAACGACAGGAAAGCCAAAGGGAGTTGTCATTTCGCACCGGTCCCGTGTTTTAACGGGTATTTTAGCTGCGTATGAGTATAAAATAGATGAATCTGATGTCCATCTTGTAGCGGGACCAATTTACCATGCGGCGCCGTGGATTTTTCTTGTTGCCCAACTACTTGTCGGTGGTACGGTTGTTATTCATGAAAACTTTTATCCGGAAGAAGTTCTTGCAGGCATTGAGAAATATAAAATCACAAATGCGTTCCTCGCTCCGACAATGTATAATTTCATTGTTAATGTAAGTGAGGGGGTAAAAGCCAAATACGATTTATCGTCGATTCGTGTTCTTATATCTGCTGGCTCACCACTTGCAACGAAGTCAAAACAAGATATTCTAAGTTTCTTCAAAAATTCGGATTTGCATGAGTTCTATGGTTCCACGGAAAGTGCTGTCACGCTAAATATTAAACCACCAGATATAAACAATAAGGAGCGAAGCGTGGGTCGTCCATTCCCGCTAGTAGAATGCCTGATTTTGGATGATAATAAAGAATCCGTGAAGCCAGGAGAAATAGGGGAGCTATATTTCAAAGGGCCGTATTTATTGGATGAATATTATAAAAATCCTGAAGAAACAGCTGCATCCTTTTATGGGGATTACTTTTCTGTTGGGGATATGGCAATGCAGGATGAGGAAGGTTTTTATTATATCGTGGATCGGAAGAAAGATATGCTGATTAGCGGAGGAGTTAATATCTATCCGCGAGATATCGAAGAGGTGCTTTACAATCATCCTGAAATTCTGGATGTTGCTGTCATTGGTGTTCCGGATCCGATTTGGGGAGAGGCAGTTATGGCAATAGTAGTCCCGCGTGAAGGTGCGACATTGACAGAAGAGGAGATAATCCAATTTTGTGATGGAAAAATAGCTAGCTATAAAAAACCAAAATCCGTTACATTTCTACAAGAGCTTCCAAGAAACCCATCCGGTAAAATATTAAAAAACTCGTTAAGGGATAGTTATTGGGAAAAGGAAGAAGGTAAAATTTGAACTAGGGGGTATTCAGGTAAATGTTTAACTTCTTCAAACAGAAATGTGCGATGTGTAAACGTAAAACAAGTGAATTTCAAAGATATCGGATGCCAACCGGGGAAAACGTGAAGTTTTGTTTAGCCTGTTCCGAGTACGCTGAACGGCGCGCTTACAGAAGGGTTTAAAGTAATAAAAACTAACTACCCAATTTATAATTAGGTAGTTAGTTTTTTATCGGCTATTTACTTTTCGAAAACCTGATGAATCACATCATTCGCTTTGCTTTTATTTAGGTTTTTGTAAATACAACTTGCCGGTTTTTCTCGTAAGGTTTCAGCAAACAGATTGGCTAAGTCCGTTTCACCGGATACATGGATTTCATGCCAGCCGCGTTCCTTCTTTAACTTTTCAACAACTTTTTCCATTCCTTTATAGAATCCTTTTATATTCGTTCTTGGTCGAGGTTCCATTGCGGGATTCGAAGTGCTTTTCATTCCCTTGCCTTGATCATGATTAGCAGATTCTATTTTCCGTACTCTCCATCCTTCGACGTTCGAGTCAAATTCGTAAATAAGTTCCTCTTTGACAGCACCCATTGCCGTATCTAAAATTCGAACTTCCCCGTAGCTAGGTAATATAACGCCTGCTTCAGGATACGCTTTGTACATATACTCCATCTCTTCAGTCATGGGATGGTTCTCCCAGTGTAAGCTGGTTTTCACGGGGACTTGCACATAATGAACTGACCATAATTCAGGCTCTATGGATGCAAATATCACGACACTTTTACTAAGGTCATTTTTTTTACCTAGGACTTCTTCCGTTACTTTTTTCTTGAGTTGGCTAAATGCTTTTAATTCTTTTTCATCTTCAGAAGCAGTTATATACTCGCCAATCCGTTTCAATCCATTTTTCAAATGAATTCTCCAACCACCATTTAATTGCTGCGGATCACCAGGATAGGTATTTAAATATACACTCAACACACAGCGGTCGTCCTCGCAGTGAAACTTTTTTAAGGCTTCAAGCTCTTTACTTAATGTCATTTATAGTTAACCCTCCTTAAGTGTTACGATTCGCTATTAGTATGCCCATTATTAAAAAACAATTTATAAGCTGCGATTTTCTGATGTTGAATCAGAAAATCGCAGCATCTTGTACAACATAGAAATCAGGTTAACTTTTGGGACTTTGTGCATTTTTTTCATTTTTTACAGCATTATCAGCCTTTTTAAATTCTTTTTGGTACGTTACCTCTTGTGTAGAACTTAATCCGTTATTTTTTTCAGTCATTCTTTCGTGTGGCGCTTTTTTCTCGTTCATCAATAAATTCACCTCTTTAGTAGCTTTTCCATATCGGATGATTATTACTCATGAATTTCATTAATAATGGTATGATGTAATAAGAATCAGATTTGAAAATATCTTTAAAAAGGGGTTTATGTAAATGAGTACATGTAATTTGGATCATACTTTGGAGGATGTAACAAAGAAGTTATCCGAACAAAAACCATTTCTTCCGGTGGATTTATTCGAGGAGAGTAATCATTTGTTAGAGCAAAGACCTGATCAGAATACATTAAATGAGTTATTTCATTTGCTGAAAAAATATGATTTGGCATCAGAAGAAGAACGAGCGGGAAGAAATACGGGGATAAGCAAATTAACAAGTAAGTAATAGTGGAAGCATAAATCAAATTATATAAAAGCGCGGCTTTTCTTACAATTGTTTGTAAGAAAAGCCGCTTTTTTAATGCCAATGATTGCCCGTAATTTGCATGAATTATATCTAATGACTAAGCCATATTAATTAGGAACGAAAACGAATAAAAGGAGGGTATATAATGGGAAATGAATTTAAAGGAGCTAGTAGAAACTCCGGTTCTTTACCGCAAACACCAAAGAACCAGAAGATTAAACCCAGTAAAATGAGAGAAGAAATTTCAATGGAACTTGCCGAGCTTGGGAACTTGAATCCCAAGCACGAACCGATGACCCCAAATCAACGACAAAAAAGGGAGTCAGAAAAAACGTATAAATAACTGAAGCTCCATCGGTTTGGACTTCTTTTTTCAAGAGAAATTTTTTTGCCGAAGAAAGGTGATAAACTTTCCTTCGGTTTTTTATTGCTTTGCCGACTTCATTTTTTATTCATTACGGAATTGGGAAAGAATGGTTCAATAGTCTAGTTATTTTCGCACTATAGAACGGGAGTTCGGTTTGTGGTACAATGTTTTTACAGTAGCTGTACTAGCAGGGTGGCGGTTGGTCACTTCCTTCATATGGAGGTGATACCGATGTCAATTTACGAATCGATGAATTTACTTTTTCATCTTGCATCCATATTCATGGCTTTTTTTGCAGTAGTAATTACATTGGTGATTTTCTTTGCAAAAAGAAATGACCGTCCCCCTCGGTAAGGTGTGACGGTCATTCTATGACTTCAACCGGGCCAACCGCTCTTCTTGCGGTATCACAGTTGCTAGCCGAGTGTTGCATGCACTCGGTCTCTTAAGGCTACGCAATTCTCCTTTAATTATACCCAGTGATTTTTAAATAATCAAATGACCCTAGAACTGAAATTCCTCCCTCATTGCTTTTACATTCTCACAAACTCTTAATAGTTCTGTCATTGCTCATTACAAGTGGTTATAATTAAAAAAAAAGTGGATTTTTTTGGTGTGAAAAGAGGAGAGCAAATCATGATAGATATTCTTGTAGAACGAATTTTATTATTTCTGCCCAATGTGAATTTAATTCAATTGAAAATTGAACAAACGGAAACCGATGAAAATAGTTTTGAAGTTAGCGATAGACGAAAAGGAACTACATTTTTATATATCGTCATTAATGAAGACAACAACTTAGAATCTTTTTCGGTCGATACAGATTATTTTAATCAAGTGAGTACCGTAGAAAAAGAGAACGTTATAGAACTCTCTCGTAACATCGTCAATGAATTTATTATAGATGACTGTGACTTGCTGCATTTATCCGCAGCAATAGATTTTGACGGGTATTGGTTGATTGAATTTATTCGAAAAGATTCGTTTATGGGGTTAGAGTTACCGAATTCAGGTGTATCAATTCAAGTCGATAAAAATGGACTGGTTTCTGGAGCAACTTTTATTAATGAACCTTTTGAAATTGAGGAACCTGTCATGACAATAACAACCGAAGATGCGAAACAGCGTTATCTAGACGAACTCATCTTAGCCCCGATGATTTGCCGTTTTGACACTGATTTTATTGGTGCGGATGACGAGTACCATTTGGTTTACGCCGTAGAGGATTTTGTCATGGATGTTGGTACCAATGGTGAAATACATACGATTGAAATGTTCGATGTGCAAAAGGCGGAGTATATAGAGCTATCGCTGGTTGAAAAATCTCTTGATAAAGATTGTATAACTGCATGCAATCAATCAATCCTATTTTTACAAGGTCAATACAAAAATGCTTTAGATAATTTCCGTTTACTAAAAGAGGACTATCAAGACTTAGAGGATGAAGATTCTCGTTTTCGATTCACGTTTCAACGATTTGAGCGAGGGATTCGGGTGGGGAATGCTACCATCAGAATAGAAGTGGATCCACAAACACTTCTAATTACCGATGTTAATACAGATTCCGAAGTATTAGTGGACCTATCTCAAATTACGAACCAATGTACAATTCCACTTGAGGAGGCTATTGAGATTTATGGTAACGCACTAGAAATGGAACTATGCTGGTCAAAAGAGGTTGAGGATGATCAAGTACTTTATAAGTTGAACTATTTATCTTCATTCCCGGAAACGGTTGGACATATGCGGGCAATCGATGCGACAACTGGAAAACCATGGATTATCGATACATCATATATGGAAGAGTTTTGATAATTATCTAGGATGAGAAGGGATGATTGTGTGATGAATATTGACACTACTCTAGAACAATTTAATCTACTTCATAAGAAAGCAGCATTATTAAAAATTGCTGCGTCGTCGATTGGAATTACAAAAGAAAAAACGGATGAAAAAGATATACAACTTGGTAGATCTAAATTTGGAGGCATGCCTGATTTACCGACACATTTGTCGTTTCCAAAATACGAAAATGGTAGCTTACTTTTTTAGCACAAATTAATTTATCAGAAGCAAAATCATATGACAAAGAAAGTCTTTTTCCCGAAACAGGAATCTTATACTTCTTTTATGACATTATCGAACAGCCTTGGGGGATGGATAAAGAAGACGAGGAAAGTTTTCAAGTTTATTATTTTGATGGTGATGCACGGGAGTTAGCGCGTACTCCTTATCCTGAAATTACTGAAGATTATTTTCCTATACCAACTTATAAAATAATATTTACAGAAATAGTAACCTTTCCGGAGGAGCTTAACGGTTTAGATTTAACTGAAGATGAATTGTATAATTACTACGAATTCAGGGAAAGTAGTCAGCCGAGACATTATATGTTTGGTGAACCATTCAACATTCAAAACAATGTGTTTGAAGAAATTATTTACTATGAAAATGAAGCAGAAGCCGATGGGAAAATAAAATTAAGAAATAAAGAATTGGTTTTGCTATTTCAAATGGATAGTGATGATTTAAATGTAATGTGGGGGGATTCTGGTACAATTTATTTCTGTATCGATAAAAAAGATCTTGAGAACAAAACGTTTTCGAAGACGAAATTTACGCTTCAGTGTTATTAAAGGGATTCGACTTGAAAGGGAAAAGGAGGCAATTTATATTGTTTTTCAGAAAAATGACCGAACCTGAAATTGTTAACAGTAAGAAAGGTCAATTACTTGGATTTTTTACGTTTGCTATTATGTTATTCGTTAATATTATCTATCATGAGATAAGTGAAATCGAGTTATTCTCCAATTTAACCATATTAATGGTGGGATTGGTCGTTGCTTTCGGCTACGAATTTATTTTGAATATGAAGGATAAATCAAAAAAGAAACGTTGAGTTGATTGGGGGGAAATCAATGGATATTCATTCAATACCTTTTTTGAAAAATAACTCATCATTCGAATTTATCAATGAAGGATTTTCGACTGATGAGAAATGGTGCGTGGATCATACATATTTAGTACGAATTTCTCCAAATGGCGATCGAGAGCGTTTAGAAATGCAGGCAAATTTGACAAATGCTGCCCATGAAAATGATCCACACATTCCTTTCGTGCATGAAGTAGGGGTTCATGATGGCAAAACTTATATGATTTTGGATTACATCAAAGGTGAAAGTGGGCGAGTGGTGCTACCGAAACTAAGTAAGGATATTCAATACCGAATTGGTCAGCAAGTGGGACAAACACTATACAAGATGCATCAGATTACTGCTCCTGATAGCTATCCATCTTGGGATCATCGTTTGATTTCTCAAGTTGAGAGATTATTACCGCGGTTTGAAGACATTGCTACTGGCAATAAACGGTATGAAAAGGTTGCTCGTTTTGTCATGAATCATTTGCATTTAATTGCTGGGCGTCCTAGTTGTGTTCAGCATCATGACTTTCATCCAGGAAACATTTTGATTCATGGAGAGCAATTTACTGGTTTGATTGATATGGAAAAAGTTAGATACGCGGACCCCATGAATGAGTTTAAAAAGATGGAGTACTTTAATGTACCTATAAGTAAGGATTATTCCCGTGGTGTATTTGATGGATATCATGATAACGCACCCATTCCGACTTCTTTTTGGGAATTGCATAGATTGTACGCAGCGATTCATATTATATCCGCAGAAGTTTGGGCCAATGAAATCGCGCTGGATCAGCAAGATAGGTTCAAAACTTATACGGATTTTACTATAAATCAATTTGATGATTTCAATCTACTCATCCCAAAGTGGTATAAAGAAGATTGAAGTAAATTCATGCGCCCAAAATCAAGCCGCGGGCGCAAGAAACAATTCGCTGTCATTCAACTGCATTATAATACTCATCAATCGGCACAAATAATCCAACTTTGCCATGTGCTTCATCTTTCATAGTTGCGAATACGACACCAATTACTTCACCGCTCCGATTTATAACAGGGCTGCCACTATTCCCGCGATAAACAGGGGCTTCCATCATAATGACTGGAACATCCCAATCGGTTAATTGGGTATAATCAATAATTGTTCCTTCATTCGCGATACCTTTAAAACTCAGCGGATTTCCAATGAAATAGATTGGTTCGTGATCAATAAACGTTGTTTGATCCGCGAGTTCCAAAAACGGCAAGTTTTCAGCATCGATATCTAATATCGCAAGGTCGACAGACGGATATGTATTCACAACATTGGCTGTAAAGCGACCCTCATCGGGAAACACTACTGTGACCACGGAATTTCCTTCAATGACGTGATGATTTGTCAGTATCGTTCCATCGCTCGAGATGTTGAAACCTGTACCTTTACCATCTTCCGTAACAACCACCACAACGGCTTCTTTATAAGTCGCAATATCTTCTTGTTGCGATAACTTCATCGATGTTCTTAAAAAGTCGATTGCTGGAATCGAATAGATTTCAAATACGACTGAAAATGTACTTACGAGCATCATGATCGACATCAACCAAAAAATCCATTTTGGGAAGGAATGTCTTGGTTTGGAATTTGTTTTTTCAAGAGATGCTTTGTAGAGTGCTTCCCGCTGTGCTTCCAACACGAGTTCCTGTAGTTCTTCATCGCTGATATCTCCGTCAACTTCTGGACTGCTTTCGTCATCAATTATTTCGGTATCATCTTCAATGTTTTTTCCTTTCTGATCGCTCTTTGAATCCACGCGCTCACCCCCGACTAAAACACTTTGCACTATGTACAATTATACACAAACGAGAGCGGGAAGGGATTATTCAAAAAGAAAACCCAGCACTGCGATTGAAGCAGAGCCGGGTTTTACAATTTTCTATTTCGCAGCAAGTACATCTGCAAATGCTTTTACATATGGCGGTAAATCAGGTGGACGCTGACTGGATACAATATGACCGTCAACAACGACAGCTTCATCGGTCCAGTTTCCTCCTGCGTTCATCATATCGTGTTTAATGCCAGGCGTACTTGTTACATTTACGCCTTTTAAAATGTCAGCTGAGATGAGTACCCAACCAGCATGACAAATTTGGCCGATTGGTTTTTTAGCATCATCCATAACGCGAATGAAGTTCAGAACCTCTTCATATCTTCTTAATTTATCAGGCGCCCATCCGCCCGGCACAAGAATTGCGTCATAATCTTCTGCGCGAATATCGGAAAATTTATAGTCAGATACGGCTGGAACACCGTACTTTCCAATATACGTTTTTCCTTTTTCTAATCCAACCAAATGAACGATTGCACCTTCTTCACGAAGACGATAGATTGGATACCAAAGTTCTAAATCTTCAAACTCATCTTCGACAAGGGCGATGACTTTCTTATCTTTTAGTCTCATTCAAATTCCCTCCTTTACGAGTAACCTACAGTTTACCAGTAATCCAGGGCCAGTTGAAATGGAAGGCCTTGCAATCAGATTCCGAACATCGTTAACATAATCCAGGCTGATGCGTAAAACACCATAAATTGCACGCCTGCGCCGATGCCCAAAATACGATTCAACAGGCCGCCAACTGCAGCTACTGTAAATGTTAAGACGATGCCGACGACTTGTCCCTCATGGAATGCCAAAAGACAGGCTAATCCTATGAACATCGCGACGATCGCTTCTTGGCTAATATACTTCATGACCAAGACAGAAGCTTTACGTGCATAGTTCATTGTAAACGGATAGGCAATTAATGCGGCCACGATAAGACCAATCGCGCCGTAAAGGAAAAACTCCCAAGACGTTAAATAGGTATGCAAGTTGTTGACTGGGTCTATTGTAAAAACGGGCGGCGCAATAAATAGTGGTGATGCCGGGCCTAAAGCAACGGGACTTAACGGAATCCCGAAAGCGATTAATGGAATGATTGTTTCTGCGATATATGTAGATTCCGTAACACCATTCATAACAGCTAAGCTAGTCGTTGATTTTTTGTAAGCGCCTTTTGTTCGAGAACCGACAATTTCTCCCATAAGAGACGTCATTCCAACGGGACTAAAAACAAACGTGAGTGACGAGATGAAAGTAGTGACCGCCGTGAAGAATTTTTGCTCCCCCGATAATATTTTCAACGGATTTGGGAAAAAACCTTTCCACATCTTTGTTTCAGGTGCCAATTGATACTTTTTCGGTTCATTTTTTTCGATTGCTCGTTTTGCGCTGGATGAAGTAGCGATGAGTATATCAGAAAACATGGGACCGATTGCAATCCCTAGGAAGAAACTGATGGCTAAATGTTTATCTAATATGCTGAAGCTAATCATGTCTAGACTTTTAATGAAAAATGCAAAAGGAATGATCATTAATACACTGACCCATCTACCTTGAGAAAAGAAAGCGATTAATACGGCAGCGATTGTAAAGATTATGCCGGAAGAAGATTTAAAGAAATCAGCAAACTGACCTAGAAATTGTCCCAATAATACAGCTGTCGGAAGTGCGATAAAAGCACCTATAATCCCGCCGGAAATCATTTTTCTAAGTGCCACATGGGGCATGCCCATTCTTCTTAACGTGTTTGCATGATCAACTAATGGAACCGCCGTAGTGTCACCGGGAATCCCCATCAACGCAGTAGGAACAGCATGGGTTAAGTGTTTCGCTAATACTGCCGCCATGAAAAACGAGAAAATCGCCGCTGGCGGAGCGCCCAATAAGACGACTAATAAAGTCAATGGAACCATTACCGCTGTTTCATCCGTCCCGGATATCAAACCAATCAAGGAAAAAACAACAGCGCCTATAAAGGCAAATAATATGGCGGTCATGAGTAAACTCATTTTTTATCGTCACCACCCAATGCTTCGAAATGTTTTAACACACCGAGTTCTTTTAATTCTTTTTTTGTAATCGGATCATTTTCAATCAATTTTAATTCCTCGCGGGGATTCAATTGTAAATCCTCAAAAACATCCCTCATGCTTTCGTATGAAGTTTCTTCTTCTAATAAAATACGTTTAGGCTTGAAGATTATTGAACATAACGCTAAAGATAATACAGTACCTACAATCCCAAGAAGTAGGGAATATGACGCAACCATATTTTCACTGGCGATTGCGGGGAAAATTCGGAGGCCGATATTATATCCACCTAAGCTAATGCTGACGCTTAATATAATTGCAAATAATAACTGATTGGGGACAATGGTGTCGCCTAATATCTCCAAAAACTTTTTCTGTCCTTTATTTGTTGAATCATTGTCATCGTGTTGCTGCCGGGACATTCACTTCACCTCTCTAAGTTGTCTTGTGTTAAGCAAAGCCAATTATACTATTTTACCTCTACGTGTGAAAGGTATTTAGCTTTAGTTTCAATAAATCGTATAATTTTCCCAGTTGCAATACGAACGTATATTCCATATAATGAAGAAAAGGAGGGAACACCCGTGCGTATCAAGCTGATTAATTCGATGAAGTATAGTGAGTCACTGGACATGATTTATATTGCAAATAACGGTGTAATTAGTAAGCGAAGAGTCAAGGTTATTCAAATTGAAGAGGGGACTTTCCGAGCCTACTGTTATTTGCGTAAATCAACCAGAACTTTCAAAATCGACAATGTGCTTGCGCTAGTTCCTGTGATCCAAACTGAAAGCATGGTGATTTAATGTACAAAAATATTCGTGACCGCGGAACGAAGAAATGGACAGCAATGATGTTGCCCGAGCATGTGGAAGCGTTAAGGGAGTGGATGGCCGAAGATGACTACGTTGAGAAGCCGGAATTTGATGATTGGGAGTTAATTTTAATCCAAGAAGAAATCGAACGTAGCCTTCAAAGTGGGAGTCCGGTAAACATCCAAACCTGGAAGGATGGAAAGGTCATCACTTTTGAAGGAGTTATCAGCAGAATCGATATCCGCTTGAGACAGATTTTGCTTGTAACCTCATTTGAAACAACTCGTATTTCGGTGTCGGACGTGATCAGAGTTCAAGTCTTGGATTGAGTTTTTAAGTGGGATATAGAAAAGAAGCATCGTGTCAAAACGATGCTTTTTGTATTTGATAAAATCTAGGATGGCAACCTTGTCCCCGTTATGAATTCGACAACATGCTGCCTAAATAATAATTCGTTCTGGATGCGTATATAAGTTAAAAGAGCCATCCCTGATAAAACCAACCGTGGTGATGCCTAAATCCTCGGCGAGTTGTAATGCAAGTTCAGTAGGAGCTGATTTCGATAAAACTACCTCGCACCCGATTTTTGCAACCTTCAAAAGGATTTCAGAAGAGATTCGGCCGCTAAACACAATCACTTTATCGTCGACGGGAATATTGTTCTTCAAACAATGCCCATAAATTTTATCCAAAGCGTTATGGCGCCCGATATCCATTCTTGATAAAACAATGCCGTTTCGATCGCATAAAGCCGCGTTGTGGACCCCGCCGGTATGCTGAAAAAGTTTTGCCGAATTCTCCATTTCTGCCATTAGCGAAAAGCATTCCTCGGCCGTTAAAGTAACGCGGGTTTCCGTCATTATTTTAGCTGTGAGTGCATCATTCGCAAACACAAATCCTTGTCGGCTCATCCCGCAACACGAGGTGATATAACGTTTGCTTTGTAACTTTTCATAAAAAGGGTAGAGTTTATCTGTTTTTATATGGACGTATCCCAGCTCTTCTTGCACCCATATCTCTTTAATTTCATCATATTTACCGATTACTCTTTCAGAAGCCAAGAAGCCGATAACCATGTCTTCGATATATTCGGGCGTGCAAACGATAGTCATAAATTCTTTGTCGTTAATTTTAATCGTGACGGGGTGCTCAACAGCGACATTGTCTTCTTTTGGGTGAAAGCTTCCTTTGGAAAAACGCAAAACATTTCGTTTTTGAATTTTCTTCACTGAAATCCCCCTTTCATCAATCCTGAAACTTATCTATTTATCTATAATACTAGAATACATTGTCTATTCTAAAAATATCAACTACAATTATAGTAAAGCTTATTCTGTATTAGTCAAAGGGAGGCGCATTCATTGTCAATTAAGATTGATGGGGAGAATTTTAACTTTCAAGAAGGAATGACAATACTTCAAGTAATCAATGCATTTAAAATTGAACACCCGCAAATTTGTTATTTGCCGGAAGTAGACCCGATTGAAACATGCGATACATGTATTGTCGAAGTAGACGGTGAGCTACTGCGCGCTTGTTCGGCAAAAGCCGTTTCGGGAATGAACATCTCACTTTCGTCCCCGAACGCGAAGGAAGCGCAAACAGAGGCGATGGACCGAATTCTCGAAAACCATTTACTCTATTGTACTGTATGCGATAACAATAACGGCAATTGCAAAATACACAATACAGTAGGCATGATGGAAATTGAACATCAAAAATATCCTTTTGAACCTAAGTGCACAGAGGACAGTGTCGATTTTACACATCCGTTTTATCGTTATGATCCAAATCAGTGCATCGCTTGCGGCCAATGTGTGGAAGCTTGCCAAAACTTGCAAGTGAACGAAACGCTGACAATGGATTGGGAGCGGGATCGCCCGATTGTTTTATGGGATAACGGGGCGAAAATCAATGATTCGTCCTGTGTCGGTTGCGGCCATTGTGTCACGGTCTGTCCTTGTAATGCGCTAATGGAGAAGTCGATGCTCGGTGAAGCTGGATTTATGACCGGAATGAAAGAAGAAATCATGTCGCCGTTAATTGACTTAGTAAAAGATGTAGAACCAGGTTATAGCGGGATTATGGCGGTTTCAGAAGCAGAGGCAGCCATGCGTGAAACGAGAACGAAAAAGACGAAAACGGTTTGCACATTTTGCGGAGTCGGCTGTACGTTTGAAGTGTGGACGAAAGACCGTAAAATTTTGAAAATCCAGCCCGTTTCAGAAGCGCCCGTAAATGCGATTTCCACTTGCGTTAAGGGGAAGTTTGGTTGGGACTTTGTTAATAGCGAAGAGCGGCTAACAACGCCGTTGATCCGTCAAGGTGATTCCTTTGTCGAGGCTACCTGGAAAGAAGCGTTGGACCTTGTGGCTTCAAGGCTCGGGGAAATTAAAAAGGAATACGGGAAAGACGGGGTCGGGATCATCTCCTCCTCGAAGATCACGAACGAGGAAAATTATGTCGTTCAAAAACTAGCACGCCAAGTATTTGAAACGAATAACGTGGATAATTGTTCCCGCTACTGCCAATCTCCTGCGACGGACGGGTTATTCCGTACAGTCGGCATGGGAGGGGATGCCGGAACGATTAAAGATATTTCTGAAGCTGGCCTCGTCATTATTATCGGCGCGAACCCGGCTGAAGGCCATCCCGTTCTAGCTACACGAGTAAAACGCGCGAATAAATTACATGGCCAGAAATTGATCGTCGCGGATTTACGGAAACATGAAATGGCAGAGCGTTCCAATATTTTTATCAGTCCAAAACAAGGAACCGACCAAGTATGGCTCATGGCGGTAACAAAATATATGATAGACCAAGGTTGGCATGATGAGAAATTCATAAAGGAAAATGTTCATTCATTTGATGAATTTAAAGACGTATTGGAGAAGTACACACTTGATTACGCAGAAAAAATGACTGGAGTGTCAAAAACTCAGCTTATCAAAACGGCAGAAATGATTCATCAAGCAGATGGCACGTGCATTTTATGGGGAATGGGCGTGACGCAAAATACCGGCGGTTCGGATACGTCCGCGGCTATTTCGAACTTGCTGCTAGCCACGGGGAATTATCGTCGACCGGGTGCCGGAGCCTATCCGCTTCGCGGACATAATAATGTGCAAGGCGCTTGTGACATGGGTTCACTTCCGGGATGGCTACCTGGTTATCAGCATGTGACGGACGATAAAGCGCGCCGGAAGTTCGAGAAAGCCTATGGCGTTAAAATCGATCATAAACCGGGGCTTGATAATATCCAAATGCTTCAAGCGGTAGAGAGCGATATTATGAAAGCGATGTATATCGTCGGGGAAGATATGGCGCTTGTCGATTCGAATGCGAATTATGTGCATGATATGCTCTCGAAATTGGAGTTTCTAGTTGTTCAAGATATTTTCTTTTCAAGAACAGCGCAATATGCAGATGTGATTTTGCCGGCAGTTCCATCGCTTGAAAAAGACGGGACATTTACGAATACAGAAAGACGCGTGCAACGATTATACAAGGCGCTTCCAGAATTGGGACAAGGAATGGCAGACTGGTGGATTGTCCAAGAAATTGCCAATCGACTCGGTGCTAATTGGAACTATAGTCATCCAAGTGAAATCTTCGCGGAAATGGCAAGTTTATCGCCGCTCTTCAGCCGGGCGGATTACAAAGTGATGGAAGGCTGGAGTAGTTTCTTATGGGGAAGTTTGGATGGTTCGAGTACTCCGCTGCTTTATGTGGACGGGTTTAATTTCCCTGATAAAAAAGCGCGTTTTGCATTATCGGATTGGGTAGAGCCGGTCGAGTTTCCGATCGAGTATGATCTCCATATTAATAACGGGCGTCTGCTCGAACATTTTCATGAAGGAAATTTAACGAATAAGTCGGACGGAATCCAATCGAAAGTGCCTGAAATTTTCGTGGAAGTCTCGCCGAAACTTGCGAAAAAACGAGGGGTGAAAAGCGGTTCGATCGTTCGCTTAGTTTCCCCGTACGGCGCTTTAAGATTGCCTGCCCTTGTAACGGATCGGGTCAAAGAAAACGAACTATTTTTACCGATGAATTCAGTGGAAAAAGAGTCGGCCATTAACTTCTTAACCGGTCCTGCAGTCGACGAACGCACGAATACGCCTGCATTCAAACAGACAATGGTGCGGATGGAAGTCATTCAGCGGGACGGGGAATCCCCATTGCCAAAATCAAACCATCGAAATAAAAAACGAAATCCAAGGCCGGGAATTGAAGTCGAGAGAAAATGGGCAAAACCAGGATATATCCACTTAACGACTAATGATGAAGGGTGATGTTATATGGCAGCGCCGATTACTTCTATTAAGGTGAAAGAATTAACAGCCGAAGAAATTCAAGATGAGAAACTGTTAGAGCTTCAATTATTGCTCACCAAACAAGAACAAGCGATCAATAAAATTCTTGAAATAACAGGCGGTTTGGATGATGCTGGCGTGCTTGATGCAGTGAATGCGATGGTCAAAGCGAAAGATGAAATCGCTGAAATTGCTGTCGGTCAAGTATCCCGCGAACCGGTAACTAATTTGATTAATCATGTAATCAATGCATCTGGCATGCTGACAGCCATAAGTCCCGATGTTACCGAAAAACTAGCCGCAAGTGTGAAAAGTGGCTTTAATGAAGCGGAATTATATGATGGAAACAACGAAACGATTGGTGTATTTGATTTGATAAAGTCATTAAAAGACCCTGATGTCAACCGTGCCGTTAAATTCGGATTACATTTCTTGAAAGGGATGGGAAAAGGATTGGATGGGGAATAATAGTGACATGATACCCCTTAATTCCTTTTCTCTAACTCCCGTATGTGGGATAATGTAACAAGAATGAAAGGTTGGTTAGAAAAAGAATGACATTTAAAGATTATCAATTAAGCACTGAAATTATTCGAGCGTTGGATAAACTTGGGTATTCAATACCTACAGAAGTACAAGAAAAAGTAGTGCCTGCCGCGCTCGAAAGAAAAGATTTAGTCGTCAAATCACAGACGGGCAGCGGAAAGACTGCGGCATTTGGAATTCCGATTTGTGAAATGATCGAATGGGAAGAAAACAAACCGCAGGCCTTGATTTTGACGCCTACGCGTGAACTCGCGGATCAGGTGAAAAAAGACATTACGAATATCGGTCGTTTCAAACGGATTCGAGCGGCAGCTGTGTACGGAAAACATCCATTTAATTATCAAAAAGAAGAGCTCAGACAAAAATGCCATATTGTCGTCGGAACGCCCGGTCGTGTATTTGACCATATAGAGAAAGGGACGCTTGTGCTTGATGAAGTAAAGTGTTTAGTTCTCGATGAAGCCGATGAAATGTTGAATATGGGCTTTATTGATCAAGTCGAGTCGATTATTAACAGAGTGCCAAAAGACAGAATGACAATGTTTTTTTCCGCAACACTTCCGGAAAATGTTGAAAAACTAAGTCAAAACTATCTAAAAGATCCAAAACATATTGAAATAAAATCGACAATCACATTGACCGATAATATAGACCACTCACTATTTATTGTTGAGGAACAAAGAAAGTTCGATTTATTGCGGGATGTAACAATCGTTGAGAATCCGGATAGTTGCATATTATTTTGCAGAACGAAGGACCGGGTTGATGAACTAACGACGCAACTCGAAAAGCTGCATTACACATGCGATAAGCTTCACGGCGGCATGATGCAAGAAGATCGATTTGCAGTCATGGATGATTTTAAACGGGGAGAATTCCGCTATTTAATCGCGACTGATGTGGCGGCACGAGGAATTGACATCGACAACATTACGCATGTCATTAACTATGATCTACCGCTTGAAAATGAAAGTTACGTGCACAGGGTCGGCAGAACTGGACGTGCCGGGAACAAAGGAAAAGCGATTACGTTCGCCACACCTAACGAGGATAGATTTCTCGCTGAAATCGAAGACTATATTGGATTTGAAATTCCAAGAAGAAAAGCACCGTCGCGACAATCTGTTAATGAAGCGATGGATGCATTCACCATAAAATTGGAAAGCTTGCCCGAAAGAAAAAGAGATAAAAGCGAGTTAGTGAACCAGGATATAATGAAATTGTATTTCAACGGCGGCAAAAAGAAAAAGCTACGTGCATTCGATTTTGTCGGAACAATTACAAGTATTCCAGGCATTACCGCTGAAGATATTGGCATCATAAAAATCCAAGATACCGTGACTTATATAGATATTCTGAACGGTAAAGGGAAACTTGTCTTAGCTGAGATGAAGATGAAAACAGTCAAAGGAAAGAAATTAAAAGTTCATAAAGCGAAGAGATAAAAAAATGTCAGACCTCCGAAATGGAGCGTCTGACATTTTTGTCTTTTGAAATACTACTCGTATGTCTAAAATTTATAAATAAAATCAAACCGTTTACGTTTCTTAATCGTTTCCTATAGTGAACACATAAAAACTATGAGTGTGGGAGGAAAAATGATGAAAAATTGGTTTTTAGGAATTTTGTTGTTGATGGTGCTTATGGTAGTTGCTGCATGTGGAGCTGATGATGCGGAGACAAACAAGAATGCGGATAAAGGTAACGAGTCGGATGGACCAGCTTTACAAGTTTTATCGAATGACGAAGCTGGTGAATATCTAGCGGATGATAAAGGAATGACACTTTATTATTTCACTAAAGATGTCGAAGGAAAAAGTAATTGTACTGAAGACTGCCTTGCAAATTGGCCTCTTGTAAAAGCCGGCGAATATGAAGTACCAGATGGATATGACAAGGCAGACTTTGGCAGCATCACACGGGAAGACAACGATGAAGAACAGCTGACGTATAAAGGTTACCCGTTATATTACTTTGTGAAGGACGAGGCACAAGGGGATGTAAATGGGGAAGGCGTCAAAGATGTTTGGTACATTGCTAATAACCAGACGGAGTTCGGAAATTAATTGGTTTACAGGAGAAACTTTGATAGTTTCTCCTGTTTTTTGTATATTCATAACTTTCTTCCCAGAAGGCGGCCTTCTTGATATGATAGAAGAATAAGAAAATTCACTGAGGAAGGGGTGCAGTTGTGTGCATACAAAAAGCGATGAGGATCTGTTTCGATTAGTTCGAAAGAAGAATCGGAATGCACTTGAGGAATTATATGACCGTTATGGAAAGCTCGTTTTTAGTTATGCATATAAATTTTCCAATCATCAAGTAGAAATGTCGAAGGAAATTACACAACTTGTCTATTTAAGGTTATGGACGACTCAAAGTCACTACGATGCGTCAAAAGGTAAATTCATTAATTGGCTCCTGACAATTACGAGGAATATTTGTCTAGATTATGTAAAAAAAGAACAGCGATATAAAATGCAAAACGACGAAGTCACGATTCAGCGCATGGCAGATCCGAAAAATGAAGTCGATGAACATGTCAATGTTCAGCTGATTCAGTATGCGAAAATGAAGTTAACAGAGAAACAGCGACGTTTAATAGATCTTCTCTATTGGAAAGGCTGCACGCTCCAGGAAATCGCTAGAATTGAACAGGAGCCCGTTGGAACAGTTAAAAGTCGGCTTCACCAATCGTTGAAAAAATTGCGTTTATACATAGGAGAGGAGGAGCGGTATGAATAACGACAAGAAAGAGAATCAGGAACAATTTTCTTCTTCTGATGACGCCCTCCAAAATGAAGTTCAGGGGGTGGAGAAGAAAGTGTGGGAAGCGATGCATTTTGACTTCGAAATAGTTGACGAACCGACGGGGTTAAAAGAGGATGTCCTGAATTTTGCATTTGCACAAGATGCTCAAAATGAAACGTTATGGGAAAGGGTAAGGTCTTACTTCCAAAAGGTGGGGACCCAATTCACACCGCTGACAGCAAGTCTTAGTATTACGATGTTGTTTTCTATTATCTTCTTGGCTACACAACTTATTCAGAATCCGACAGAAGGATTCAATGAGATAGCGTCATCCATGACATTGAATGCTGCGGAAGGAGACCCAGGAGAAGTTTACGGCCATGCGTATTTAATAAATAAAAATGGCAATGAGGAGCTCGTCATAAATGTATCCGGTTTTCCACAAACAGAAGGAAAAGAAGTTTACCAAGTTTGGTTGATTGATAACAGTAACCGTCAAAGCGCAGGTGTTTTTAAACCCGATAAAGAAGGAAACGGTATACTCACTGTAAACATGTCAAAATATAATGCATTTAATAACATCGGAATTACGCTTGAGCCGGATGCCGATGGAAAACAACCAAGAGGGAAGAAAATTGTTGGAACATCGTGAAATAATAAAGGGGGAAGAACAGAACTTATGGAAAGAAGCAACCTATTAAATCAAATTGAACAACTGGAAAGAGAAATCTATGAGAAGAAAAAACAACTTTCAAACTTGAGACTGTCAGTTCCCGAACAACCTGTCGGAAATTATGAGTTTGAATTAACCGATAACGAGAAAGTCTCTTTACTTGATTTATTCGGCGATAAAAATGAGTTAATTGTCGTCCACAATATGGGGAAGAGCTGCTCATATTGTACAATGTGGGCGGATGGTTTTAATGGAATTTATCATCATTTGATTGACCAAGCAAGTTTTGTTGTTGCTTCTCCGGATGCACCAGAAGTACAAGAGAATTTTGTAGCGGAGCGAAAATGGCGATTCCCAATGATTTCAGTAAAAGAAAGTTCATTCACGGAGAATCTAGGTTTTCAAAAGGGAAAAAGTATGCTTCCAGGCGTATCGACATTTCGTAAAGATGATCAAGGTCTTATTTACCTTCATGCCCAAGCACCGTTTGGACCTGGAGATGATTATTGTGTTACTTGGCCATTATTCGATCTTCTTCCTTCAGGCGCAAAAGATGTAAAAGTGAAGAAAAAAATACACACCGATTCCGACTTCCAATTGACAAATAATGTTGCGGTAGGCGTCACTAATTATGAAGAAGCAATTAAGTTTTATCAAACGGTTTTTGGTATGAGAGTTGAAAAAACCTTTGAGAATGAAACGTTGCTTTCAATGAGCGGTACGAATTTCTTCATCGAAAAGGGAGAAAGTAATACCGTGTTCTTCGAATTCGCAGTCAATGATGTGGAGTCTGTCAAACGTATTCTTTTGGAAAACGGATGCACAATTACTAAAGAATATAATGAAAAAAGCTTAATGATTTCTGATCCTTTTGGGATGAGGTTTCATTTATTTGAAAGTGTCTAATTAAACGTGGATACTATAGTTATCGTAAAATAATCCTGAACAACAGAAAAGGGGCAATCGTATGAGTTTAAGACCATGTCCGTCTTGCGGAAATAACGTATCCAAACAAGCAGAATTCTGTCCGAATTGCGGACATCCATTTGAAACAAAGAAAGGGAAGAGTAATGGAATCACATTTTGGGGTGTAGTTGCGGCAGTCGTTATAGCAATCCTCATTATTTCATACTGTTAAAGATGTTGAAAAATATCTGCGATTTATTCAAAACGAGCAAACTGATGCGAATGAGTTTTTTTGCTGGGTGTGGAGCATTTCTAGTTTATATATTGAACAAATATTACTTTCGAGATTTGCTTAATTGGTCATTTAGTAAAAACTATTTGAATGATGTACTCGCCGGTATACTTATTGTCGGGATTGTTAATGTATTGTCAATCATGGGAAATCAAAAAAGATTATTGCTGATAAGCCTACCGCGAATCCTCGTTTTCACATTTCTTTGCGGCGTATTTTGGGAATATGTCACGCCTTTATATTTACATTATAGTATCTCGGACCCATACGACGTCGCGGCGTATATGTTTGGCGGATTTTGTTATTGGATAATTGTCCGTATTGCCCAATACAATACTCGGAAATTCATGAATGAATGAAACCGTTGCAGCTGAAGTTGTATTTTCAGTTGCAACGGTTTTATATTGAATATATTATTGGGACTCGATTCGTTCTTCACTCATTAATTCAGAAACTGTTCCAAGAACATAACCTTTTTCTTGAATGTCTCGAATCATGCTATCCAAACCTTCGGCCGTGGGTCTCGTGGGATGCATTAATATCATCGTCCCGTTTTCAACTTGGGATGTGACGCGATTCACCATTTCAGTGGTTGAAGGATTTCTCCAATCGACTGTGTCAGCGGTCCACAGAATCGTTAGCATACCGAGTTCACGTGCTACAGTGATTGTTTCTTGTTTAAAACTCCCGCTTGGAGGAGCAAACCATATCGGTTTAACCCCAAGCGTTTCTTCGATTACATCATTGGTCTTTTTTAATTCAATCTCCGTTTCCTTCGGAGATTTATGTTTAAGGTCAGGATGGCTGTATGCATGGTTACCGATTTCGTGATTTTCATTAAAGATTTGTCTTGCTAAGTCAGGGTTCTTTTTCACCCAACTTCCATCGAAAAAGAATGTTGCTTTCACCTTATGTTCGTCCAAAGTCTTTAATATTTGTGGAAGGAATTCGTTGCCCCAAGCAACGTTAATCAGTAAGGTCACCATCGGTTTTTCGGGATTGCCTCTATAAATAGGTGAGGGCGGCAGATCTGTTAAATGAATTTTTGGTGGAACTTTATTATATACAAGTTTTTTTGCATCAAACTTGCTGCTCTCCCACATTGCCAGATAACTTTCTTCTACATCAACGGTTAGTCCGTTATAGCCGGGTATTGCTTTCCAAATCCGATCAAGTTTCGCGTCGATGGGTTCAGCATTATTCAGTTTGGCATAGGTTCGAATTTCATCTAGCAAATTCGGACTTTCGTTATGTGTCGCAACCATAGTCGGGCGTTGAAGTTCATTCACAGGAGACGGTTTTGTAATAAATTCAAGGGAAAGAATGACAAAGCCTAAATATAATACGGAAAGTAGGATTGTTTTTTTCATAATATCCTCCGGTTGTTATTTCCGTATTTATTCCCCAAATTACATATTCAATACGCTATATTCATTAATTTACGATTGCCAATGAAATCCAGAAAAAATGGAGAAAAAGTACAACAGTATAAAGGATGACTGCAGAGCTAATTAATACCTTTAAATACTTTTTTGGTTTTATTTTGGATAATAGTAATAGGAGAAATAATGGGAGACTAATTTTCAGAGCGTAAAATCCGAACACGCTTGTATCGTAGATGGATTTCATTATAGGGTTTGCTTCTGAAATGTGATTTTGGCGTATACCAATATCAGTGAACAATGAATCTAAGAAGGCTAATAGTATAAGCAATAGAACAACATACTTAAAGTTTGTTTTTGGTGTGGTTTGAGGGTAAACATCCATTGGGGTACTCCTTTCTCAAAACTATTTACTTCGTTTCTTTAAACTGTGCAATTAAATCATTGTTTATGCTTCAATGTATTCACCTTGGACAAGTAAAAGAATTGACATGTTTTCGAACTTTCTTTGTAAAACGGCAGTAATGGACCATTTGTGATAAACTTTCTTAATAGGATTAGAGAAAGAGGAGTGAAAGTATTTATGAATAAAAAGCGTAATTATAGACCGTTAATTATTACTCTTTCCATCATATTAATAGGGGCTATCGGAGTTTTATCGGGAATGCCGGGGGCTGAGGATTTTGATGCGTTTGATGTTACAATTTTGCCACTAATGAATGCGATATTTAATACCTTCACATTCTTATTTTTAGTTTGTGCACTGATTGCAATATTAAAGAAAAATGTAACTGTCCATCGTCGATTTATCTATGCGGCATTTGTTACAACGTTTCTATTCTTGATTTCTTATGTTATGTTCCATTACTTGTCGCCATCCACACCTTTTGGCGGAGAAGGATTTATCGCTGGATTTTATTACTTCATATTAATCACGCATATTATCCTTGCAGCGGCAATTGTCCCTTTGGCGCTAACTAGTGTTGCACGCGCCTGGAATATGGAAAACGAACGCCACCGGAAAATTGCGCGTTGGACAATGCCGATTTGGCTGTATGTTAGCCTCACGGGCGTGCTCGTTTATATTTTGATTTCGCCTTATTATTAATAGGTGAACGAAAAACAGATTTAAACACAAAAAACGCCTTCTAGATTTTTCTAGAAGGCGTTTTTGTTGAGTTATATTAAGGGTTTGTTGACCATAAACCAGCAGATTTGAGGAAAACACGCGGGTGCAGTTTTAACTGCGCAACCATCAATTCAGCAAGATCTTCTGGCTGCATGACGTTTTCTGGATTACCATCAGTAAGATTTTCAGCAAATGCTAAGTCAGTGGCAACCGTACTTGGTGTCAGTGCAGTAACGCGAATGTTATGCTTTCTAACTTCTTGCATTAAGGATTCCGAGAGGCCTAGAACACCAAATTTCGATGCACTGTACGCGCTCGTTACCGCGCCTCCTCTTTCTCCAGCAGTCGAAGAAATATTAATGATATCACCCGAGCTTTGTTCAATCATGCCTGGAAGCACAGCTCTTGTTACATAATAGGTGCCCATCAAGTTTACATCAATCATACTTTTGAAATCCTCTGGGGATTGTTCGAGGAATTTAGCGAACTTTCCAATTCCCGCATTATTAATCAAAATATCAATCGAGCCAAGTTCAGATTTTATGTGATCAACCGCAGCGGTGACAGACTCGTTATTTGATACGTCAGCTGTAGCCATTGTCACTTGAACGTCGTATTCTTCTAATTCTTTAACGACATTCTCCAAGTTGGCGGATGTTCTGCCAACGAGTCCTACATTGACGCCTTCTTTAGCGAAAGCAATTGCTGTTGCTCGTCCGATACCTCTTCCGGCTCCAGTAATTAAAGCTGTTTTACCTTTTAAGTTTTGCATGAAATCTTCTCCTTCGTCCTAAATAATTTACCAATGTTAGTGTACCAAATTCATCATAGGTAAACTAAAACAAGCGTCTTGGGGAACCTACAACCGTTCGATTAATTCTAGTTGGAAGTCGCCCACTTGATTTTCCTTGTATAGATTCGTGATGGAAGTTGAGTACGAATGAATGGTTGCCGGAAATTCAATTTCTTTTTCGGGAACCTTGACATGGAAGTTCATCTGATAGAGCAGTGTAGTGATGTCATGATACTCTTCGCTTGTTACTTTGAAATTAAAACTGATTTTCCGTAATTTCTTGCCAGCGGCTTTATCGTTAACCTCTTCTTCATGAAAATCAGTGATGGAAATGGATACATCATTCAAAAATACTTGTTGGACCATGGAATTTTCACCTCACATTGAGTTATGAAGCATTTTACTATAAATAGCGTCAGGTTTCATTTTCCTCGTTCTTGTAATGCTATTATTATCCATTTCGTTTATACTGAGTAAGAACTGATTTTTATTATAAAAGGAGAATAAGCATGACAGGAAAAACACATATCTTAGGCGGAATTGCAGCAAGTCTTGCTTATACGCAATTTACCAATCATGATCCTCTCATTATGGTTGGGGCGGGGATTGTCGGTGCGTTACTACCAGACATTTGCCATAGAGGTAGCAAAATCGGAAGAAAATTACCGATTTTATCGAAAATGATTAATGTGTTATTTGGACATCGCACATTTACGCATAGTTTATTATTTCTAGTCATTATCACGTGGTTACTGAACTCATTTATTCCAAGCGAGGCGGTAAAGGCGGGGGTTCTGGCAGGAATGGTGAGCCATTATGTATTGGATATGGCGACGAAAAACGGGATTAAATTATTTTTCCCGCTTAGCATGACAGTTCGCTTTCCATTGACAACAAGAACTGGGGGTAAGATTGAAAGTCTTGTGTTTAGTATTTTATCGCTCCTTTCGTTTTATTTTGCCTATCATACATTTAGTATTTATTTATGAAAGCCATGTTAACATTATTTTCTTTCTCAACTAACGCAGATAATTTGAATATCATTTGTCGTGATTGGATTATTTACTATAAAAGGAAGTGTAAGTTGTGAGCAATTTCCCCGTATTGAAAGAGTATTCAATCAAACATCAAAATGAAATAATAGATTTGATACTCCATATTCAGCAAAAAGAGTACAATGTTGCCATAACAAAAGATGATCAACCTGATTTACTATGTATTAAGGATTTTTATCAGACGGGAAACGGGAATTTTTGGGTTGCAATTCAAGATGATACAGTAATTGGTACAATTAGTCTGTTGGATATAGGGAACCAAGAGTTAGCATTAAGAAAAATGTTTGTGAAGAAGGAATACAGAGGTCCAAAATACCAAGTGGGAAGCCGATTGTTGAATAATGCTTTAAGATGGGCAAATGAAAAGTCGATAAAAGGAGTATATCTGGGAACCACACCACAATTTGTTGCTGCTCACAGATTTTATGAAAAAAATGGATTTGAAAGTATAGAAATTGAAAAGTTGCCTGCAAGTTTTCCAGTATTGGAGGTTGACAAAAAGTTTTATAGATATTTGATTAGTTAACTTGAAAAATTTAAAAAAGTATGGAACAACTATTAAACACTTTCGTTGTGTGAAACAGGTGAGTTGGTTAACACATCAAAAAAATAAAGCTCCGAAAGTGATTCGCTGCGTGTTTGACGCATGCGGATCTTTTTTTGTTTGGGTAAGAATGAAGGTTTTTACGATGGATATGTTGAACCTATCTATATTACAAACTAAAAATAAGGGGTGAAGTACAAGATGGAATTTATAGTGGAACAGGTCGAAGATATTAATCAGATAGATATATCGCAATTGGTAAAAGAAAGCGAGGCGGAGGGGTATCGTTTTTTAACGCGCTTAGTAAATGATTATAAAGACGGCAGTAATACGTTTGATAAACCTGGGGAAGCTTTATTTTTTATAGAGAATGAATCGGGAGAAGTTGTTGCGATAGGCGGGGTGAATCAATCGCCATTTTCTGATGATAAAGACGTTGCACGACTGCAAAGATTTTATGTAGCTGCGGATGCAAGGCGACAAGGTATAGGTTCTATATTGTTAGAAGAAATCGTCCGACATTCACGCGATACGTTCCGCGAAATGACGGTCCGAACTGAATCTTCAAAGGCAGATGCTTTTTATCGAGCAAATGGTTTTGAATTAGATGATTCCGCTTCAGAGACGACACATATGATTTCGTTGTAAAAAGTTAGGGAGGGGTTCTATAAGGACAGTGGGGCGTTTGTACTTGACAACGTCCCAATTTGCAATAAAGGCTCATACTTCAACGAGGAAAGGAATGGCTGAAATGATCATTCGAAAAGCGGATATAAAAGATATACCAGGGATCGCGAAGGTCCATGTGGATAGTTGGCGAACAACGTATAAGGGAATAGTACCCGATACATTTTTGAATCGTCTATCCTATGAGAGCCGTGAGCAGATTTGGAAGCGTGGGATTGAAGAAAATCATATATACATAGCGGAAGATGAGAGCGGCCAAATCGTCGGATTTGCTACAGGCGGAAAAGAGAGAACAGGAAAGTACGAAAAATATAAAGGTGAGTTATATGCAATCTATCTATTGAAAGGGCAACAAAGAAAAGGGCTTGGACAAAAGCTTTTTAATTCTGTCGTGTACGATTTGATGGATAAGAAGCTGAATTCAATGCTCATTTGGGCATTAGAAGAAAATTCTGCCTGCGGTTTTTATGAAAAACTCGGTGGAATGAAAGTTGATACGGCAGAAATCGAGATTGATGGTCTGAAATTAGGTGAAATTGCATTTGGATGGGATGGTTTATCTGAAACCTTCGTAAAGGATGGGATAAATGAAAAGAGTAATTAAGATTTTCTTTTGTTCGTTCTTTTTACTACTAATAATCGTGGTGGGGGGCTCATGGATTTATCATTCATTCGCAATGAAAAAAGAAATCGCTTCAACTCCGCCACCAGGAAAGATGGTTGATGTGAATGGTCATGCGATGCACGTTTATTCGGAGGGTGACGGTGAACAAACAATCGTATTCTTGTCGGGTGCTGGGACGAGTGCGCCTGTCCTCGATTTCAAGCCGCTTTGGTCGGCATTATCACCGAAGTATACGGTAGCGGTTGTAGAAAAAGCTGGATACGGTTGGAGTGAGACTGTTGAAGTATCAAGGGGGATTGACGTTATTCTCGAGGAAAGTCGAAGCGCGCTTCAAGTTGCGGATATTCCACCGCCTTATATATTGGCTGCACATTCGATGTCTGCACTAGAAGCAATCCGATGGGCACAAAAGTATCCAGATGAAGTTACGGCAATTATAGGACTTGACCCTGCAGTGCCGGAAGTCTACGATGTGCTACCTATTCCTTCATCAATTTCAATGGCAGCCGCCGCTGTTTTCGCGCGAACTGGAATGATTCGATTGGTACCACCGATTGTTAATAATTCAGCTGCAGTTAAGTCGGGTCATTTATCCGAAGAGGATATGGCAACCTATCGATCATTGCTCTATAGAAGAACACTTACTTCTAACATGATTGAAGAAGCGAAACAAGTTCAAACGAACGCGGGAAAGGTAAAAGAATCGGGTGTTCCAGTTGAAGTTCCGATGTATTTTTTCATCTCAGACGGGAATGAAGTCGGTATTTCGAATTGGCAAGAGATACTTACAAACTACGTTGGTCAACTTGAACACGGTCAGTATTTGTTAATGGATGTCGGACATTATGTCCATGCGTGGGAACCTGAGTTGATTGCAGAGGAAATTGATGACTTCATCAATTCAAACTAAGACTGAGGGGGTTTGACATGAAAATGAGTACACGAATGAATTCATATTATGCATTGATTTTACCTTTTTTAACTGACATGGAAAAAGGTTTAGAAAATAAAGTTTTCACAGAGGGAAGGTCAATAAATGGATTTGTTTTATGTAATATTACTTGTCGCATCTATTCTAGCATTATTTTTCGCACTTATTCTGTCAATCCGTGATTTGATTAGAAAAACGAACAAAAATATTGTTGAACAAACGAAAGAAATCAAACAACTTCGGGAGGATCTAACACAGTTTAGCAAAAAGTAGTACAAGGAAGACACTATATGGCTTTATTTCAAATGAGGGAGTTTTTCATGAAGATTAGTACAGAAAAAGAAATCACCGCAATCATTCAACAGGATAAATGGATGATGAATTTACTGAAAGCTACAAGTTCGCTTAATTTACCTGATTGGTGGATATGTGCCGGATTTGTTCGTGCTAAAATTTGGGATGTGTTGCATGGTTTTGATGAAAGAACGCCAACTCCCGATATTGATGTGATCTATTACGATCCAATAAATATTGATGAGAAAACAGAAAAGAATTTTGAGAAAGCGCTTAAGGAGTTACTTCCAACGATTCCATGGTCGGTAAAAAACCAAGCAAGGATGCATGTTGCGAATAATATCCCACCCTATAGTTCGGCTGTCGATGCAATTTCTAAATTCCCTGAGATAGCAACGGCTTTAGGTGTCAAGCTAGATGATGAAAACAATGTCCGATTAACAGCACCCCATGGAATTGATGAAGTTGTAAATATGGAAGTGAATCCGACGCCTTATTTTAGGGAATCAAAGGGCAGGATGCTGATCTTTGAAAAAAGGTTAAGAGATAAGAACTGGCAAGCCATATGGAAAAGGATCAAAGTTTAAGTTGGACGCTAATTGGGAGGGGTATTATGGAATTCACAGTGAATTATTCTTTGTTTGCAAGTGCAGTGTCGGAGATCAACAAAGTTGTTTCATCAAAGAGCGTTATTCCGATACTTTCTGGAATTAAAATCGAAACCAATCAAAATGGCCTGAAGTTAACAGGAAGTAACTCAGATATTATTTTAGAAAGGACAATCCCTTTGCATATAGAAGGTAAAGCCGTAGTGCAAATTAGTGAGTATGGCGGGACGGTTGTCTTATCAAAATATCTGAATGAAATCGTAAAAAAACTACCAAAAGATATTTGTATCAAAACAGCGCATAACGATTCGATTACACTAAAATCAGGAGATATTGAAACAAAACTGAAAGGATTTAAATCTAGTGACTTTCCAAAGGTCCCAGAGATGAATCATGACAAGTTCGTGAAAGTTCCTTTTGGAAAATTAACGAAGGCTATAAATCAAACTGCTTTTGCGGTTTCTAAAAGTGAAAGTAAACCTATTTTAACTGGTGTCAAGTTGGAGTTTGGAAATAAAAAACTTAGTTGCACTGCAACAGACTCCCATAGATTAGCGCGTCAAGAAATACATATAGATACAGAGGTACAAGAATCATTCGTTGTTCCAAGTACTAGTTTGTCAGAATTGATCAACCTTAAAGAAAGTGATTCTGCAATTGTAGATATTTATTATACAAATAATTTTATCGCCTTCAAAACTGTGAACAGAATCCTCTATTCTAGGTTGATTGATGGTATCTATCCTAATGCGCAGTCTTTGATCCCAATAGAACCAAAGTCAATAGTAACTTTAGAGACCCAGTTATTAATTGATGGCATTGCCAGAGCTTGTGTATTTTCAACCGAGTGGAAATATAATAATGTCCAACTGGAAATTGTGGATGATGCGACGATCAAAATATCATCGAATTCAACCGAAGTTGGGATGATAGAGGAATTTCAAAAAACCTTAAAATTTGATGGTGAAAGCGATATTCGAATGTCATTTGATGGTAGAACAGTTCTCGATGCATTAAAAAGAATACCAGAAGAACATGTAACGATAAGTTTATTTGGTTCGATGAAGCCGATTGTTATTAAACCACGCGAAAGTTCAAATTGCTTTCATTTAATTTCTCCGGTGCGGACAAATTGAAATAAATATATTAATACTATAAATAAAGGGAGATTTTGAAATGAATGAAGCAGCAAAAAGCTATTGGGATGAATACTGGAAGGGTGGAGAGAAACCTACTCATGTTAGCGCATGGATGTTTGGTGTGTCGCCAGATGAACTTGCACAACTTGTAATAGGGGGAAAGAAAACTGCAACCTGTTCTGGTCATGTTTTTTATGAATTGGAAAATGAGCCTTTGCCCAAAGTTGGCGAATACAGCATAATTTTAAATAGTGATGAACAGCCAGTCGCGATGATCAAAATTGTTGAAGTCACAATTGTACCGATGAATGAAGTGTCGGAAGAATTCGCGGTTGCTGAGGGCGAAGGTCCGTATGAATATTGGAAATCGGCTCATGAGGAATTCTTCACAAGTGAATTACGAACAGTTGGACTTGAGTTTAGTGAGGACATGCTACTCGTTTGCGAAAGATTTACGCTAATCGATGTAAAAGGACAGTAATGTATTGAAAGAAATAATTAATGTGGAATATAGAGTTGCATAGAATGACGTTAACAACTAGATTAGAAAAATACATAGAAGGTACCCTCATCGAACTTCAAAGGGAAGATCAAGATGAAATGTTAATTCAAATTGGCAATCCGGATAGTTATCTTAGAGATGAATTGATTTATCAAAGTTATGGAAAGATGATTTTTTCGCATCAATTAAATGCGTGTGAGCTTGATACACTATTGTTTCGACTTAAACAGGATAATAATTTGTTCCATGGGATTGGTGAGTCTGGAACTGATTCAGTATTCAAACGCTCATTTTCTGCATTGGTTATTGCTGCGATTATAGAGTATGACAATGTAATACGACAATTGGATAATCATACAATCCTAGATACGGTGGTAAAAGTTGCCGATTATATGATTGCCGAAAAAGATACAAGGGGATTCATTGAAGGGAAAGGATGGGCACATTCGATTGCCCATGGCGCAGATGTATTGGAAGCCTTGGCAAAACATCCAGAAATAAATAATGAAGGTATTACAAAAATCCTTAATGCAATTGAACATTCACTGTTAAGACAAGTGAATTATTTGGATGAAGAAGAGGATCGACTGGCTATAATAATCCCTTCATTATTAATGATGCAAGATACTGAAAAGGAAATCCAATTATGGATTGGCAACATAAGGGAAGTAGTCGAAACTCGACTGGATGAAAATATAGGACTAATCGGAGCTTATCACACTCAAAGAACAGTTAAGAATTTTTTGAAGTCAGTTTATCTGATTTTGAGGTCTAAAGAACAAGGTGGGAAAGTGAACAACGATGTTTTTAAAATTCTTGAAAAATGGATGTACCTTCGTTAGAAGTAATAAATTCTAAAATTGTCTAATGATGAAAAGGGGATTAAAGAAGATGAATGAAGCAGCACAAACATATTGGAATGAATATTGGGAGGATGGAGAGAAACCAATCTCAGTTAGTTCGGGTATGTTTGGCGATACACCGGATTTACTTGCCCAGCTAGTTATTTCTGGTATGAAGACAGCGACTTGTTCAGGTTATGTTTTCTACGAGATGGATAATACTCCATTGCCGACTACCGATGATTACTTTATTATTTTGAATCATAAAGAACAGCCAGTTGCTATTATTAAGACTGTTGAGGTAACGCTTATTCCAATGAATGAAGTGACAGAAGAATTTGCGATTGCTGAAGGGGATGGTTCTTATGAGAATTGGATATCGATTCATAAGAGGTATTTCACAGGTGAGTTACAAAAAGTTGGACTTGAATTTAGTGAGGACATGCTTCTTGTTTGCGAGCGATTTACGTTAATTGATGTAAAGGCCAAATAAACAAAAAGAAATTATATTGAGCAAAAATTATAGTATTAGATCTAGGTGAATTACAAGTAACTTTAAAAGATAGGTGAGAAACGCCCAGACGTTCAGGAAACTGGATAGTTATGTAAGACTTGAATTGATTTCTCGGAACTTTGGAAAGTGGGCGTCTGTTCAAAACAACCTTATACTAGTTGATGTATTAAAATAGCAATTATCAGCATAAAATTAGTATCGAATATAATGGGGGAATTTTGTGCAAACGAAACAAAAAGAAAGAGTAATTTGTTCAATTGAAAAGTCATTCAAAAGTTTTGTATTGAAAGATAAGAAGTTGAAGAGTGCATTTTTAATGGTTCATTCAGAAAAGAATGATATCCATTTGAACATTGCTGGAGGGTCCATGAAAAAAAATCAGCCGGCATATATGGCGAGTGTTGGAAAAGTCTTTACGTCAGTTTTGATTAATTTGTTATATGAGAACGATCAATTGTCGTTCGATGACGGCATTACGAAATACTTAGATCCAATATTGGTCAATAATCTTCATGTTTATAAAGGTAAAGATTATACCGATAGCATTAAAATTAAGCATCTACTAAATCACACTTCTGGTTTGTCTGATAACTTCTACCTGTTACTAAACAAGCTTTTAGTTGATCGACACTTCAAGATAAGCCCCGAAGAAGCAATTGCTTGGGGAAAAATACATCAAGACCCACATTTCCCACCAGGTAAAGGATTCAAATATAGCAATACAAACTATCAGCTATTAGGATTAATTATTGAAAAAGTTAAAGGAATACCTTTTCATATAGCTATGAAACAATATATCTTTGAGCCTCTCGGGATGATGAATTCTTCTGTCCTCCACAATTCTGAGCCATTGGATAAAGACACCCAACCCTTGGCGGACTTTTATTTCAATGAAAACAACATCACTAACCACAAAGGATATGCTGACCTTGCCTACGCTGGAGGTAATGTAGTATCTACTGGTGAAGATTTATTGAAATTTATAAAAGCGTTAGTAACCTATCAATTGGTGAAACAGGAAACACTCGAGAAAATGATGGACGATAAAGTGAGATATGGTCTAGGAATTGAGTACGGATATGGCATTATGCAGTTTAAAACAGTTCCACTGCTTATGCCGGAAATTTTTAATGTGTGGGGTCATGCGGGTGCTACAGGCGCCTATATGTTTTATCACCCGAAAATGGACACCTATCTAATTGGCACGTTTAATGACTTTTCCTATGAGAGAAAAGGTGTCAAATTTATGTTAATGAAAGTTATAAACCAATTAAAGAAACTGAATGCAGAAATGTGATTTGTCGAGTATTAGAAATCGATGCATCTTAGGTTAGGAGGTAACTAGTATAAAAATTATTCGGATGAATGAAATAAAAGGTAAAAGCATCACGCAATATGACTCAAAGATGATTATGCGCAAAATTTTAATGACCGATAAGTCAACTCATGTTGGAATTATGCAATTAGATAAGGGGGGAATTGTTGGCTATCATGATGCTACAGTTCCGCAAATACTGCTAATTATTGAAGGCGAGGGATGGGTTCGAAGCGGTACAAGTCGAAAAGTGAGAGTCGTCGCTGGAGACGCGGTACTATGGGAGACAGGAGAGGGGCATGAAACAACTTCCGAGATGGGATTGAAAGCGATTGTCATTGAATCGGAGGGTTTGGAAATCAGTTCGTTTTAGAAAGGGATGAAGTTATGCTGTATCGTCGGAAAACTTATCAGATCGAACCATCCTTGTATGAAACATTTACACATTTCTTTCACACATATTTGCTCCCCAATCAATTGACGAATGGTGCTCAATTGATTGGGAGGTGGGTCAATGAAGAGCGAACAGAAATCATGGCTATGTGGAAGTATGCAGATAGAGCTCATTATGAAGCGATAGACGCTGCTATCAGGGATTCAGAATTGCATGTAGAAGCGCAAACCTATCGGAAAACACTGCCTCCTTTATTTTTATCGTCAAACGAGGAATTTTTTATTTCTACCGGTGATTACGAGCAATAGATACAAGATCCTTTACATCCGAAAACAAAGTGTACCTAAATCGGAGCATAAATAATTCTTACTAGCATTTATAATAAGGAATAATTTATCACTTAGGGGGATGAATGAAATAGATAAATCATGTTTCATTTGCGATAAACATGCAGGGCTGATCACAACAGAAGGGGTAATGGTCTATGAGGATGATTATGTTTATGTCGGTCATATAGATTATAATGGGGAGCAAGGTTATTTAGGGCATCTTATGATTGACTTGAAAAGACACGCGCCTACACTTGGGGATATGACGTTGAAAGAAGCGAAGTCATTCGGTGTAATAGTTGCTAGAGTTAGTAAGGCATTAATGGTGAGTGAAGGTGCTGAACATATCTATTCATTAGTTTCGGGAAATTCGGTACCACATTTACACATGCATATCGTTCCGCGCTATCCGGATACTCCTAAGCAGTTTTGGGGTCCAATGTCGGTTCATGAGTGGTCAAAGGCGCCAATAGGTGGAAAAGTCGAAACTTCAGAATTATGTTTACGGATAAAAACGTATTTGGAAACATATGCCCATGAATAATATTTCATGGGTAGGTAGTGAAAAAGACTTTATCGATGAACGAGATTTCCGATGGATTAATCGTATGGCGGTTGGTCGTTTTGGTGGAAATTCTTCAGCAGGACAAACAAAAAATGAGGATGCTTGTATTGTTTGGCAAACAGAGGAGTGGGAGTTTGCGGCTATTTTGGATGCACATAAAAGTGCTGAAAGTGCTGAGCTAGTCATCCGCACAATTGAGCATAATAAAGAAGCTTTATTGCAGATTCTATCTTTAAAAGGGAATCTGGATTTTATGCAATTGGAAGGTAAGCTGCTTGAGATTTTTCTATGCGAAGATTTTTTGGATGCATGTAGAAATGTAACGGGGGAAACTGCTTGTCTTATGGTTGTTAGGAAAGGGAACTACATATGGTGGTTTTCAGTTGGAGATTGTTTAGTTTATTTAATTCATCCGGATTTGATCGCTATGAAGCAATATCAACTAAATCAAAGGCAGTTTTATGAGTGGGTCGGGCAAGTGAACACTTTTGAAAAGGCAGTGCCTTGTTATAGTTCTGGAACGAGGGAATTAAGAAAAGGGGTAAACCTGATCTTTATGACCACTGATGGTTTGGTAGAGTGTCCAGGAGAACCCTACTTAAACCCGCAGAACCTTGTGGAAGCGTTGGATGAAAAGAACCTTGATGAAAGTATTTCACAGTTGTTGATAGATATTGAAAGCCGAAATGTACGGGACAGTACGACAATAATATCGTGGGCGATTGAAGTGGGAGAAGAAGGTAGCATTCCGAGTGATTTTAAAGATTGATTTTTAGTTAAAACTAGAGTTATTATTGTTACTACTATTATTATTTTTTAAGGAATGGGTTTTGATATTGATGAGTAAGTTTTTTGAGTCGGTCCAACATTTTTTTGAAGTTGATTTTTCAGGTGTGAAATCATATTTTATTTCATTAGCATTAACGATTGTTATTACTTACCTAGTAATTGTAGCTTTCAGGAAGATACTGCGACAAATATTCAAACGTACAAGTCTCTTAGAAGAGAAAAAGAAAGAGACGATTGAAAGTGTCGTGAAAAATACCTCAACGTATATATTCGCCATTATTATCCTAATCGCGGCGATTAAGCCGTTTGTTGGTGGATTAAAGGAAGTCGTGTTAGCTGGGGGTATTATTGCCGCTGTTATCGGGTTTGGTGCGCAAAAACTGATCAATGATTTAATCAGTGGGATTTTCATTATTTTTGAAGGTACGATTAAACGCGGTGACTTTATTCACGTCAACGGTGAACCCGAAGGCGGGACAGTTGAGGAATTAGGGTTCAGGATTGTGAAAATACGTTTAATTAATGGAAAACTATTGACGATTTCCAATGGTGAAATTCTAAAAATGGTCAATGGTTCAGTCGAAAAAAGACGTATATTTGAAAGTATTATTGTTTCGTTCAACCAAGATCCTAGCGTTATCAAAGCGTTATTGGAAGAAGTTTGCGATGAACTTAATGAGAAACAGCCAGACAAATTGTTAGTGGATAAACTGACTGGTGAATTTGTCGAAGCGTATAAAATTTATGGCTTGCATTCGATCGATACAAGTCCTTTCGGATACAAGTTTTCCATCGTGGCCACTGTTAATGATATCGATTATTTAGCAGCGGCCATGGAAGCAAAAGAAATATTGGCGCAAAAGCTTTATGACAATAAAATAAAAATGGCGGAGCAATTAATTAATAAAGGCTATTAATATATCTTTTCCAGACATTCAGCATAGTATCTAATAATGCACAAGGATTCAAGGAAAGGTGGAAAACAATGTATTACCCATATGTTCAGCAAATGACTTGTCAGCAAAAACGAGTAATGACGGTTATTGGAATTGGAAGCTTTTCAATTACACCTGATACCGTTCAGATACAATTGGAAGTAAGAACGGAAAGTAAGCAATTGAGTCAGGCGCAACAGGAAAATGCCGATTTGATGAGTCAAGTTATTGAGTCACTCCTAGAATTAGGCATCGCCAGAGAAGATATACAAACTGTTTCATATAATATATCCCCGCAATACGACTATGTTGAAGGACAACAGATTTTTAGAGGGTACGAAGTAATAAATTCCATCAATGTAACAATTAAAAACATTGAACAAGCGGGAACTATTATTGATACAGCTGTTCGAAATGGTGTTAATCAGGTTTCGAATATTAGGTTTACAGTTGAAAACGAACAAATTCCTTACCAAGAAGCTTTAAGTTTAGCATTGAAAAATGCATTAGCAAAAGCACAAACAATCGCAAATACAATTCAACTAAAACTTGATCCACATCCAATCAAAATTGTAGAAACAATGAAAGAAGAGCCTATTTTGTTTCGAAGTTTTGCGGCGAATGAAATGAGAGCAACCACGCCGATTGAACCAGGGCAAATAGATATCAAAGCTACAGTAGAGGTGCAATTTCAGTATTGACATTTATAACGCCATTTCAATTATTGAAGTGGCGTTATTTATTCATGCGGAATTGACAGAACCTTCACCGTTGGCGTAATCTTAAATCATAGACTTTTAGTTTAATCAATTAATGAATGAATAGCCAATCATTTTTATTAATGTACTTTATTATGGAGGGGTTTTAATGGGGAAATATCGGTTTGAAACAGAAGAACACATCATGTTTCGGGATTCGCTTCGAAAATTTCTTGAAAAAGAGGCGCATCCATTCTATGACAAATGGGAGAAAGAACGGATGATCCCGATTTCATTTTGGAAAAAGCTTGGGGAAATGGGGTTCCTTTGTCCACAAATAGATGAGGAATACGGCGGACTTGGTCTCGATTTTAGTTTTGGTGTCATTGTTAATGAAGAGCTTGAACGTGTAGGAACAAGCTTGGTCGGTGTCGGCTTGCATAATGATATCGTTGTGCCTTATATTGAATCATTTGGCTCGGAAGAACAGAAGAAGCGTTGGCTGCCAGGTTGTCTTACCGCTGATGTTATTACTGGGATTGCAATGACAGAACCGGGAACAGGATCTGATTTAGCAAACGTTCAAACGACAGCAGTCCGAGATGGGGATCATTATGTTGTCAATGGTCAAAAGACTTTTATTACGAATGGGATCAACGGCAATCTTTTTCTCATCGTCGTAAAAACAGATCCCAAAGCAGAACCGAAACATCGTGGAATTAGCTTGCTTGTAGTTGAGGACGGAACACATGGATTTACAAAAGGCCGTAAACTAGATAAGGTCGGACTTCATGCACAAGATACTGCCGAACTGTTTTTTGAGGATGCCCGGGTACCTGCAGCTAATCTGCTTGGTGAAGAAGGGAAAGGTTTTTCCTACTTGATGGAAAAACTTCAGCAAGAACGACTTGTTGTCGCAATCGGTGCTCAAATCGCATCGGAAGATATGCTGGAAATGACAATTGATTATGTTACATCACGTAAAGCATTTGGAAAGCCGGTATCTTCATTCCAAAATACGCAGTTCAAAATAGCTGAAATGGCGACAAAAGTAGAGCTAGGAAAATCGTTTCTTGAGTCGCTAATCGAAGACCATATTGCCGGAAAAGATGTTGTTACCAAGGTTTCGATGGCTAAATACTGGCTCACTGAAACTGCACGAGATATTTCGGTTGAATGTATGCAGTTGTATGGCGGATATGGCTATATGGAAGAGTATAAGATTGCTAGACGTTATCGGGATATCCCAGTGGCATCGATTTATGCCGGTACGAATGAAATAATGAAAGTGATTATCGCGAAAAATATGGGATTCTAATTGTTAAAAGGGGAGAATTGTTTTGGGGGAATCAATAACGACAAGTATCTATATGATTCGACATGCTGAATCGCCTTTCATTTTTGGTGAAGAAAGAACTCGAAAACTATCAAAAGATGGGGAAATTGAGGCCGAAAAAGTAGCTGAACTTATGCTTAGTGATAAAATCGATGTAATTGTTTCGAGCCCCTTTGCTAGAGCAATTAAAACGATTGAGGAAATTGCAACGACACAAAATTTAGAAATCAAGCTGTATGAGGAATTAAGGGAAAGGCTTATAAAAGGAGATTATCAATTGGCATGGGAAGAGGTTGAACCAGCGATAAAGAAGTCTTTCGAGGATAAGGATTATTGTTTACCAGGCGGCGAGACAACTAGACAAGCGCAGGAGCGTGCGGTTCCCATTATAAAACAGTTACTAAAAGAATATGAAGGGAAAAGTATCGTTATAGGTACCCACGGAAATATAATGACGATAATTATGAATTATTTTGATGAGCAATACGGATATGATTTTTGGGCAAGCACGTCAAAACCTGATATCTATCAGTTGATATTTATCGATGGTGAATTAACAGAAGTAAAGAGAACATGGGAGCCTAAAGATGCAACATAAAAAACATGCATTGGTCATTGGCGGAACAGGTATGCTCTCCAATGTTTGCATAGCCCTTGCGCGAAAAGGTAATATTGTATCAATCATTGGACGTACAAAATCAAAGTTTCAACGAATAATTTCGGAAAGTCCTGTGGATTCTATTTTCCCGATATTAGTCGATTATAATTCTAGCGAAGTGATTAATGAAGTGGAGAAAGTAATCGAGGAGAAGGGTTCATTTGATCTTATTGTAAGTTGGACGCCAAATTACAATCAACTTGAGCGGATTTGTGAAATGAATAGCGGGATTGATAAATTTCGTTTATTTCATGTGAAGGGAAGCCGTCGTTATTTTAAGGATGATAAAATACGAGTTCCAGACAATTGTAATTACCGCGAAGTCTTTTTAGGTTTTATTATCGAAGATGATCGTTCCAGATGGCTCACACATGATGAAATTTCAACTGGCGTAATTAACCAAATTGATACTGATCAAGTTACAGGGGTTGTTGGGAAAATCGAGCCGTACGAATTAAGACCTTGATGATTTTTTGAAACTATTTCGTCAATTCGTCGTATAGTAAGTATCATCTTTTTGACGAGGAGGATTTTAAATGAATGAACTAAGTAATCGTGAACAATCTTTGGAAGCAGAAATAGGCGCATTGAAAACTCGTATGGATCAGATGGAAAAAGAAATGCAGGAATTGGAATTCCTAGCACCTAGACCAATAATTTCCTCTGCTCAATTTGGACAGATTGGGACATTCATATTAGGCGCCATCGTCTTGATCGGGATATTCTGGCTGTGAAAAATAATCGGATGGGAAAATGTGAAAGAAGGAAGGAGGGGAGAAGGTAACTATCTTTCCTCCTTTTTGGTATGCTAGATTCCTATAATGGAAATAGTTTTGTGTAAAGGAGTCATTTCAATGAAATTAGTATCATGGAATGTTAATGGATTAAGAGCTTGTGTACGAAAAGGGTTTTTGGAGTACTTTGAAGAAGTAGATGCTGATATCTTTTCTGTTCAAGAGATAAAGTTGCAAGAAGGGCAAATCGATTTGCAACTAGAAGGTTATTATCAGTATTGGAATTACGCAGTTAAAAAAGGGTATTCCGGAACAGCGGTGTTTACAAAAGTCGAACCGCTATCCGTGAGGTATGGAATAGGTGATTCAAACGAAGAAGAGGAAGGTCGTATTTTGACCTTGGAGTTTTCGGATTTTTACTTAGTGAATGTATATGCCCCAAATGCTCAACGTAGTTTAGCACGATTGCCATTTCGATTGGAATGGGAAGAGAAGATGCGTGATTATCTGACGACGTTAGACAAAGATAAACCGGTCATTTTTTGTGGAGATCTGAATGTCGCACATGAAGAGATTGATATTCGGAACGTTAAATCGAATATCGGTAATTCAGGATTTACCGTTGAAGAACGCGGAAAAATGACGCAATTATTGGCGGAAGGATTCACGGATACATATCGATATTTTTATCCAGAACAAGAAGGCGCGTATACTTGGTGGTCTTACATGAGCAAGGTGAGAGAACGCAATATTGGCTGGCGGATTGATTACTTTATTACATCGAATCGTCTGCAACCATTACTGAAAGATGCGGCAATCCATGCGGATGTTCTCGGAAGTGATCATTGTCCGATTGTGTTGGAAGTGAATTTATAGGGAAAGGTGATTCTATTATGATTGCAGATATTAAAAAAGTAGAAGATGGCTATTTAGTAAAATGGGAACGAACTTTGAACCATTCAGTTGAAGCTGTATGGGCAATGCTCACGGATAATAGTAAGTTGGGAAAATGGTTCGAGGAACTCCGTGCAGGGGATCTTCGTAAAGGCGGTTTTATGAAGTTTTATGTTCCAGATTTTATGGATGAAGAATTAGAAATCATGGAATATAAACCGAACTCTGTATTGGAGTTTGATTGGTTCGGTGATGTTATTCGCTTTGAACTCCATCCGAAAAGCGAAGGTTGCGCTTTAGTTTTATTGGAAAAAGTGAAGACGATAACCGAGCAAACCAAAAAAGATCTTGCTGGATGGCATGTATGTTTAGATGTTATCATCGCTTTACTGGACGTGGAGCCGATCCAAAGAGAAGATGAATGGAAACATTGGCATGAAAAATACACTGAAAAACTTGAAGAATTCGAGTGACAATAGAGGAGAGCATCACCATTAAATGGGGATGTTCTCTTTTTAGTTTTGTATAACTATTCCCTTCAACGGTTAGATTAATTATGCAATAAGGTTGAGAAAGGAAGATGGCTTTGAAGAAGAAATATACTGTCTTATATATTGTATTACTTTGTTCTTTATTGATAGTAGGTGCGTGTAGTAACCGGAATATAGTTACGAATGCAGCGGAAGAAAAAGACGAGGAATCTTTAGGAAGCAAGTATGGATTCACATTTTTAGATTTAAGTGCCGATACGAATGAAATGAAAGAAGCGCTTAAAGTCACTTATGATGAGAAAAAAGATAAGACTGAAGCGATGTATGAAAATAAAATAGATGGCTATTATTTGCATGGCAATGCTGCAATGGAGAAACTTGATGAAATATTCGAAGAGCTTGAACTAGATCCTGAAATGGATGATACAGATATGATAAAGAAAGCCTCAGAGGCTTTTGAAATTAACGATTATAAAAGTCTGAAATTAGATGTAAAATATAAAGGGTTTGACACTAAAAAGTTAAAAATGACTAAGTGAATAAATTATAAAAGGGCTTTCCCCCCTTGTGAGATAGCCCTTTTGGAAGATTCTTATTCAGCTGTTACCTTTAGTATGGCGATTGCACCTTTATCAGCGTGTTTGAATTGGTGAGTTAATATTGGGTAATTTCCTTCCTCAGTCACCACAAATTCTACTACAGCGCCGCCGCTAGCTGGTAACATGATTGTCTGCATTCCTTTTAAGACATTGGCTGGATTGCCATCTACATAGACATCTTCCATAATTGATCCGACAACATGGAATGAGCTAACCTCGTTTGGTCCCATATTATTGATATACAATCGAATTCTTTCTCCAACTTTCGCTTCTAGTGGTTCATCCTTCAGGCTAAAAGTATCTCCGTTTGTGTTTCGATCTCCCTCGTTCAAAGCTTTTGTTGATAGAACAACATGTTCTGGTTCTGCATTAAGAAAGGCATCATGGTCATTGTATTTATACCATTCGTTTTGAATCATTACAAATTCACGGTCAACTAGGTTGTCTGTTGGATAACCATCTGTTGGTTTTACGATAATAACGCCGTGCATGCCGTTTGCGATATGGGAAAGAATTGGATCCGTGCCGCAGTGGTACATGAATACACCGGGAAAGTTCGCTGGATACGTAAACGTTCCGTCTTCATTTGGCATAATATCAGCAAAGTTTTTAGATGGTGCTGTGTGCACCGCATGCAAATCGATACTATGCGGAATTGCAGGGTCAATATTTACTAATTTGAAGTTTATTGTGTCACCTTGGTTTACAACAACTAATGGACCAGGCGCTTCGCCGTTAAACGTCCATGCTTTATACATTTTTCCTTTTGCAATTTCAATATCCGTGATTTGGGCAGTCATTTCAACATTCACTTCATGGTCGCCAACACGCTCAACTTTTAATGGAACTGGTTCTTGATTTAAATCTTTGTGTGGCCCAAACACTTCAACGACTTCAGCGACTTCTTCAGTTTTTGATGTTGCAGCTACATTTGAATTTTCTTTGCTAGTATCAACTGATGCATCCCCACAACCTGCCAACAACACCGCGACTAAAACTCCCGACAAACCAACTGCAAATAACTTTTTCATTTTTCTTGCCTCCTTTTTGTTTTAGGACTCTTTTACTACTTTTAGTATATGAATAAAGTCAACTGTAGATTGTGATATTAATCACAAAGTATGTTGATGTCATAGAGTATTCACAATGAAGGGATTTCCCTAGGGTTTGAATAAAAAAATAAAGTTTCGACGGAAGATTGTAAATTGAGTGAAGTTTGTTACTATGTAAGTAGACAGAGAAAAAAGGACCAAAAAAGAAGGGGTGAATCAAGAACGAAGTTAAAGATTATAGGCTAAATGCCTAGATTTTACATTTTTGCAATTCATGTGGTTATTCATAGTAAAACAAAAAGAAAGGGTGATGAGTAAATATGCAAAAAGTAATCAAACAATCACGTGCACTACTTTTAATGCTAGCCTTTCTACTCGCTTTTGCCCCAATGTCCGCACTTGCGGGTTCGGGGGAGAAGCAAACCGTTAATTATGTTTCTTTAGGGGATTCACTAGCGGCAGGTATGCTTCACGATAGATCGATAAGTCCAGGATTTGCTGGTGAAGTTGAAAGTGAATTGAAATTAAGGGGATATGATATAAAGCCAGGAAATAATTATGGTGTACCTGGATTTACGTCCCATAATGTAATCGCTGGATTACTTGGAATAAAGGAATTGGAAAGTGCGGATATTATTACGATTAGTGTTGGTGCGAATGATGTGTTGATGGGCTTAGACGTTGCCAACTTAGATTTGTTGATTCCTGGTAAGCTTGACGGGTTGAAAAATGCCGCAAATGATGCTGCAACTACGGCTACGCTAACTACGGGTTCCGCAATGACATCAATAGATGTAGCTGAAGAACCGGTAAATACAGCAAAACTTGCAGTTGTAGAAGGTCAAGAAGCAGTTAATGTTGTCAAGAATGCTATTGATCTGAATATGGCTATTTTACCTCCTGAGGTAAAACTAGCACTTGTTACTATATATGATGATATTGAAGAAGCGTCAAATAGGGTAGAGAAAGCAAACGACGAATTAATTAGCGCAAAGGAAATGTTTGCCACAAATCCAATAACAGCTGCAACTGAATTAGAAACATTGGAAAATGATTTAAGTGCGGCTAAGCAAAAATTAGAATCAGTGGTAACGAATATAGGGATAATTGAAACTTTTATTGCAGAATCGTCTCTTCCGATACCGTTAGAATTAAAGGCGGCAGTCTTAAATGTTAAAGAAAAAGCAATTCAGGCGGCGTTAGACGCAGGCAATGCAGTAGAAGCAGTTCAAAATGCAAAAGAAGCTGTAAACCTTGCAACCGAAGCGCAAATTGCGGCGAAAACAGCTGGCGAAAAAGTAGCAACCGCCGCAGCCAAAGCAATGGAACTCACCCAGGTGATAGCAAAAATTCCTGACAAAATCCAGGAAGTTGGTGTGAATATGTCAACTATACTTGGTACAATCAAAGCGGCAAATCCTAATGTTAAAATATACGTAATGGGTTATTACAACGCCTTACCTTATCTACCGCCAGAGGTGCAACAGACATTTACGCTACAGTTTCTTGATGGCCTAAATAAAGTAATTGAAGACGCATCCAATCATTTCGATGCAACATTTATATCTACGTTTGATGCATTTGAAGGAAATTATGAGGTTTATCTTCCGAACCCTAAAGATATACATCCAAGTCTAGATGGATATAAAGCTATTGCTAATGAATTCATGAAGGAAATTGGTGAATCATACCCTGTTATCGTGTCAGAAGAACCAGGTGAAGTGATAATCGATTTAAATGAAAAAGTTGATGTTTATGCGGGTCAAAAAGTTCTCATTAATGATACTGACGTAAGTTTATTATTACCGAAAGATCTTCCAGAGGGAACAACCCTGACAGTCACTCTAGCGGATAAGGATGCACTGGCAAAAGCAAAAGGACTAAAAGATGTTGGGGATGTACTGAACTTTACATTCGAGTTCCCGGAAGGTTTTGAAAAGTATGAGGGTAAATTCACATTAGTTATGGGATATGACGCAGACGAATCCTTTGATGTAGACATCTATTATTTTGACGAAGAAAAAGATGCATGGGTGGCTAAAGAAGGGAAAGTAAATAAAGAAGCAAAAGAAATCAGCGTGGATGTTAAACATTTCTCCAACTACGGTGTTTTTGCTCAAATAGATGTAGATAAAGAAAAACCACCAGTTACTGAGAAACCAGATGACGATGATGATAAAACTCCACCAGTAGTTAAAACTCCAGATAAAAACTCTGGAAAAGATCCAACTAAGGGAAGCGACTCAACTAAGAAACCAACACCGAAACCGACTAAAGAAGGATCAAAATTACCAAAAACCGCCACAAATAATTTTAGTTTGTTGCTATTCGGAACAATACTTCTTGTAACAGGAGTAGCTACATTGGTGATCAGACCGAAAAAAGTTTTGTCTTAATTTGAATATCAGATAGAATAAGCATTAAGCTACCGTTATTCCAGTACTTTGGAGTAAGGTAGCTTTTTTGAATTCTTATCAAACAAAAGGGATTGATTTGCCATAAAATATGAAGTGGAATTATATAAACCGGTTAAGGATTATTTTACCGCAGAGGAATATGACGTTTACGGTGAAGTTAACGATTGTGATGTAGTAGCCGTAAAAGAAGAAGAACTTATAATTGTCGAATTAAAACTACGATTAAACTTGGACCTTATCATGCAAGCGACAAAGAGGCAGCGTTTGTCCGACCAGGTATACGTCGCAATTCCTAAACCGAAATTAAGTTTTCGTTCCCAAAAGTGGCGAGACATTTGTTATTTGATGAGAAGGTTAGAAGTTGGTTTAATCATCGTTTCACCCAATAAAGCTGAGGAGCAAATCAAAGTCATCCATCATCCAACTCCTTTTGATCGAGTGAAAAGCATGCAGCTAAGTAAAAAAAGAAGAAACCGATTAATTGCTGAAATTGAAGGAAGGACCGGAGATTTTAATATTGGCGGCAGCAATAAGTTGAAAATCATGACTTCTTATAAAGAGAATTGTATTCATATCGCATGTTGTTTGATCCATCACGGCCCGTTATCACCAAAATCATTACGTGAAATAGGAACAGGAGAAAAAACCTATCAAATACTCCATAAAAACTATGACGGTTGGTTTGATAGAATCGAAAGAGGAATTTATGCAATAAGCGAAACTGGAATTGCTGAATTGAAAGAGTACCCGGAACTTGTTGAATACTATAGCAAACTAACCCGATATGAGCGGTAATGTTTCTGTTCGTGCATGTTCAAAAGAGGTGAAGTGTAAATAGCTCATGACAGAATCTACGCGTAGTGTAGGTATGTAACCTAGGTTTCGCGCGAAGCTATCATGAGCGTTTCTATTTCAGGTGTTGTTAAAATCCGTCGTTCATATATGGTTGAATTGTGAATAATGTGATCATAAATTGGTGACATACTCATCTATAATGAGTTTTGTTATTATAGTCATTGTCTTACGTGGATTCTTTGTGCTCTTTTAATTCTATACCTTTACATTCCAAGCATTCATGTTCAAGACCGTGATTTTCTTGCAGTGGTTTCGAGTTGTTCAATAGCCTCAATTGATTACTAATACGCTTGTACTCAGGCCGACGTAATGCACTCTGTTTGACCCACTCTATTTTTTGTTCTAATGCTTTGCTATCAAGTTCACAAACTTGAACTGATTGCAAGACTTGCATTGTTTGTTGATATCGAGGATCAGCATTTAGAACACTTTTTTCAAAAGCCTCAGTAACCTCCTGGATATCTGCTCCTTCATGAATTAATGCGGCCACGTAAAACATTTTTTGCTCTTGTAGGAGACGTGTGAGAACACGTCTTATAAATTCTTCCACCAATAAACCTCCTTTCAAGACCTCGCTATCTCTGGTCATTCGAAGCGATCTTTCTTACTGACACGATATAGTGAGGAGTTAAATTGTTTTATAATCTATGCTCTCGGACAACGGCAATTACTTGTCCAGCCACAATGACCACAGTGTTTTTTCTCTTTGTTTTCTTCATCGCCAGGACAGCAAATACAGAAAGTTTTTGTCATTTGTACAAATCCCGTACATAACGATGTTGGAAGTCCACCTGCGCATCGAAATGAAACGCGACAAACATCTTCCACCTGAAAAATACGTTCAGCCTGACCAAAAGCAGGATCAACTGGGATAGATCTCTCGATGGTTTTTCCATCTCTTGTATCGATAATTACAGTTAGCGTACAAGATTGTTGGGTGGTGCTGAAGACTTGAATCAGAGCCTTATTATGATTATCGGTAAAATCTTCAAAATAGGTGACTGTTGTACCATCACAGCGTTGAAGAACATTAAAAGATGGGAAGTCTTGCTGAACGAAACACTGCTGTTTCTTTTTGTTGTTACTCATATTCTCTCCTCCTTTCACAAGTTATTTACCAAATTTCATCTTAGCGAGGAGTAAATAATTGTTTTATCTATGCTCTCGGATAACGGCAATTACTTGTCCAGCCACAATGACCACAGTGTTTTTTCACTTTGTTTTCTTCATCGCCAGGACAACAAATACAGAAAGTTTTTGTCATTTGTACAGATCCCGTACATAACGATGTTGGAAGTCCACCTGCGCATCGAAATGAAACGCGACAAACATCTTCCACCTGAAAAATACGTTCAGCCTGACCAAAAGCAGGATCAACTGGGATAGATCTCTCGATGGT